>CAYGUK010000035.1:0-12195 GCA_964352985.1 uncultured Legionellales bacterium | reverse complement strand
ACATTACTAAATCATTATTTCTTTTTCATCATCCCAATAAGTTAAAGTTAAACATTGGTAGATACTTTTTGGCATTAAGCTAATTGTATTTTTTATCTGTAACTCAGGTATTTCCGCATAGACTTTTGGTAAGTTATAAAAGGGTATTTTGGGATTTAAATGATGTATATGGTGATAACCAATATTCGCTGTGAACCAGTGAGTAATTTTCCAAGAATTCATAAAGCTTGTTGAATTCAACGCCGCAAAGAAAAAATCATCACGTTGATTTATTTTGAATTTTGCTTGTGGAAAATTATGTTGAGCGTAGAACGCATAAGAAGATATCATTGAAATTAACATACCTGGAATAATGATAATGAACATTAAAATCTGTGGAATATAAATTGCTGTGGTAATGATTAATGTAATGTTAATTATTAACGCTATCAAACAGTCGATATGTTTGAATGGCTTTTTTGCAAGTGGATAGATTAAAAAAAGCGCATAAAATAAAGTAAAGTAAGCAAAAATCATAGTGATTGGATGGCGAATAAAATGGTATTTGGTTTTTTGCCATGATGTCATGTTGAAATATTTTGATTTAGTGACTAAGGGAAAAGCACCCAAGCTAGGCCCAAATAGTTTACCGTTAAAACGATGATGAAAATTATGTGTTTGTCGCCAAATACTGGGCGGTGTAAGTATCAAAATACCAAATAAAGTCATAACAGGTTTTAGCCATTTTTCATTTCGTAAAAATGAGCCATGTTGAAAGTCATGATAAAAAATAGATAAACGCAATAAAATAAGTCCAGTTATTAAACTAAGCATTAATTTAATAGTGAAAATATTTACCGTTATGGTTAAGAATATAAATAGGCTAAATAAGAAAACTGTTGATATTAAATACCAGTAGCTTAAAAGCCGATTTTCTTTTGCATAACTCTGTAATTGATTTAAGAGTTTTTTTTTATCCATTAAAAATATTTCGTGAAAAATGATGTTAAGTTTCTTTGCTACTATTTAATTTTTCTTCTAGATAATGAATATTTGTTCCACCCTGTTGAAAATTGGCATCGTCCAATAAACGACGGTGTAATTCAACATTTGTTTTTATACCATCTATTATAATTTCATCTAATGCATTTTGCATGCGTGCAATGGCGACATCTCGCGTATCACCATGCGTGATAATTTTAGCGATCAGTGAATCGTAAAATGGCGGGACGGTATAACCATCATAAATATGTGAATCAACTCGGGTGCCTGGTCCGCCTGGCGCATGAAACATATCTACTTTACCAGGACTTGGGGTGAAATTATTAGGATCTTCGGCGTTGATTCGGCATTCAATAGCATGTCCATTTAATTTTATGTCTTGTTGCTTAATGGTGAGTTTATCCCCGGCTGCAGCACGTAATTGTTCTTTGACTAAATCGATGCCTGAAATCATTTCGGTAACAGGATGTTCGACCTGAATACGCGTATTCATTTCAATAAAATAAAAACAACCGTCTTCATACAAAAACTCGAAAGTTCCAGCACCACGATAACCCATTTCAATACAGGCTTTGATACAAACTTCACCAATTTCTTGACGTTGTTCTGGTGTGATAAATGGCGCAGGAGCTTCTTCAATAATTTTTTGGTGGCGTCTTTGCATAGAACAATCTCTTTCACCAATATAAATCCCATTACCATAGTGATCACAAAGCACTTGAATTTCAATATGTCTTGGATGTTGTAAAAATTTTTCCATGTAAACATTACCATTACCAAAAGCGGCTTTTGCTTCACTCCGAGTTAATGAAATAGAACTTAACAAAGCAGCTTCAGAATGAACGACTCGCATACCGCGGCCACCACCGCCGCCTGCAGCTTTAATAATAACGGGATAACCTATCTCCTGAGCAATTTTTAAATTTTTATCTTCATCATCGTTTAAGTTACCTTCTGAGCCAGGCACACAAGGAACATTATATTTTTTCATCGTTTTGATGGCTTCGACCTTGTCACCCATAATTCGAATGGTCTCAGCAAGTGGTCCAATAAAAATGAAACCACTACTTTCAACGCGATCAGCAAAATCAGCATTTTCTGCTAGAAATCCATAGCCGGGATGGATGGCAACTGCATCAGTAATTTCAGCGGCACTAATAATAGCTGGAATATTTAAATAACTTTCAGACGCATTTGGAGGTCCAATACAAACAGATTCATCTGCAAGTTTGACATGCATTTGATCACGATCAGCACTAGAGTGTGCGGCAACAGTTTTAATACCTAATTCTTTACATGCTCTTAAAACACGAAGAGCAATTTCACCGCGATTGGCTATTACAACTTTATCTAGCATTTTATAACCTTATTCAATGATAAACAGTGGTTGCCCATATTCTACAGGCGTACCATTTTCAACAAGAATGGATTTAATAACACCTGAAGTATCAGCTTCAATTTGATTAAACATTTTCATTGCTTCAATGATACAAAGCACTGAACCATCCGTTACAGTTTTACCAACAATGGTAAAGGGTTCAGCATCGGGTGAAGGGGCAAGATAAACTGTACCAACCATGGGCGACTTAACGATATGTCCTGAAATTTCATCATCATAATCATCTTCATCATCATTTGAGTGACTATCGTGATGCTTAGTTGGATTATGATGAGCTGGTGCATGAGGATAAGGATGCATCATCGGTGCTTCAGCTGAAGTAATATAGGAAGTCATCGCATGACCATGGCGAGAAATCCGAACTGATTCTTCGCCTTCTTTAATTTCAATTTCAGCGACACCAGTTTCTTCAATTAACTCTATTAACTTTTTAACTTTACGAATATCCATTGGGTTACTTACTCTGTTGGTTATTTAAATAATCATCACCTGCAATTAAAGCAAATTCATAGCCATGCGTGCCAACGCCGACTATGACGCCTTTGGCGATATCGGAAAGGAATGATTTGCGACGATACATTTCACGACGGAATACGTTACTTATATGAACTTCAATAAAAGGAATACTCACGCCTAAAATAGCATCTCTAATCGCAATGCTTGTATGGGTGTAGGCGCCAGCATTAATAATCATAAAATCGACGTCATCTTTTATTGCCTGATGAATTGTATTGATAAAATCACCTTCTGAATTATGTTGTTTAAACATAATGGTATGATTAAAACTTTGTGCTAGTTTAGTTAATTCTTGTTCGAGATCAGCGAGACTTCTGTCACCGTATATGCTAGTCTCTCTCGTCCCCAAAAGATTTAAATTTGGGCCATTTATCACAAGGAATTTACTCATTCGTTTTCTCAGTATGAATACATATTTTTATTGTGCCTGATTTTATCGTTTCTGTCTAGTTTGCGGAATTTGTCTACATTTTCAAGACATTTTAAGCATTTTAGCGGCAAATTAATTAAATTAAGCATAGCATATAAAGTCAATAAGTCAAACAAGGTGAAATCATTGAAAACCTTGTTATAAGTAATTTCTCACCTGGTTAACACAGAAAAATGATTTTACTCATAAGATGCTTTAGAAATGCAACTCTAACTGAAATAACAGTGAGTTATTCCATAAATTTGTTCCTGCACGTGCGAAAGTAACATTGTTGTTAGTTAGAAAAGTAGCGAGATCATTGGTGTCATAATCTTTTGCTCTTAGCACTTCAGTTTTGAAATCAATATTTTCGTTAAAGGTAATGGTGTAGGTTGCTAGATAGCGATATTTTGGTAACGCTAAAAATAATGCTTGAAACGATCGTTGATATCCTAAGGAAAGATCACCTGCAAATTTAAAAAATGGAATATAATAAGTTAATTCGATGCCATAAGCAGAAGGTCTCGCACCTTGATTATTATATGAGATATCGTTGATGTTAAATCGACTTACAGGATAGGAAACATCAAGTGACGCACTAAATTTTTTTATATCGATATCTGCATGGAATGCTAAATTTCCTACTTTGTGTCGAGTGACAGGGACTAATCCAAAAATTTGTTTAGCTTCTGCCATGTTATTAATCCAACCTAAGCTAATATCGTATCCAAAATTTTCACTCACATGGACGATGCCTAACTCTGCGCCCCCATTATAAATTTGATTCGTTGGAGTGATATTACCGTTGCTGGATCCTTGCGCATTAAAAATATAACCTGAGAAAAAAATCGGTGATTTTGCATAGCCAAAAATTAAAGATGTCTTAACTGTTTCATCAAGTAATTGAGTAAGTGAATTTACAATAGGATGAATTTTATATACAGAGAATGGTAAAAATTGTTTACCGATATCTACCAGGAAAGGCGATTTTTCTTCATATCCAATATGCAAATAAGCTTGTTGAACTTCAAAGCCACCCACTCCGCCTGATGTATTAACTTCATCAGGTTCATCGTTTAGAGAAATAAAAAGACTCAAAGCTTTTGAGAGTAAAACATTAAAGTTTAAAAAAACAGCATTCAATTTAAGTTTTTTTGCACTCGGTTTTACAAAAGAATCTTCAGTGGTGAAGTTGGAAATTAAACCTTGAATATTACTTCCGCCAGATAAAACAACATGATTTTTTAGTGCGGTTGTAAATAAATTAAGATTAAATTGATTATCTTGTTTAATTTTTTTATTATTTTTTAAATAATTTTGGCTAAAAACATTAGATTGATTAGTTTGATTTTGTATAGTTTGTGGTGCATTAACAGCCAATATAACAGTAACAAATGTGCACAGCGTTAAGAATAAAATTCCCTTTATCACTGACATCCCCTAACTTCCCAATAAAAAGAAGTGGATACTAAAAGGTATATTGTAATTTTTCAAGTTGTTTTATCTATCAGACGCATTTTGATAGACTTTTTGATATCCATTTACAATGAGCCTATCTCTTGCATTAAGTGGATTAATTATTTTTTTACGCTTGAAGTCATTTGCAATTGTTTGCTTGATGTTTGTTTTCTTAGATAGTTTTTTTGCAGCTTTCTTTTGATTGGATGTAACAAGTTTTTTGTTTTTTGTTTTGACCAATTTTTTGGGAGGACTGTAAACATGATCGATAGCATCAAGTAATTGTTTATGACCGATTACTGTCATTTCTAAAGCTTCAGGTGTATCAGTTAATTGCGATCTAATGTGTGCTTTTTGTTTTGTAAGCTCTGAATGTTGATGAAGAATATAATCCACAATTAATCGATCATTATTCGCTATGCTTATTAGCTGATTTGTTAAAACATAGCTTTGAGTTAAGTTTTTATGTAAATCAGAATTTGATTTTACCGGGTTTGATTCTATCAATTGCGATAACTTAAAAGACACAGATATTAACGTCACTAAGCTTGACTGATAATTCTTATTGAGAATTTCATTGTGAGCTTGATTTAATTCTTTATAAACACTATCTATTTGCTGGTCATAATATAACTGAAAATCCCCATCTATTTTTGGTGAAGTTGAGCTTAACTCTAATAAGTGATTTGCTTGTAAATGAATATTGTTAGGTAACGTGTGGTCATCCACTAATTGTCTTAATAGTTTAATTTGTTTTTCTCGTATTAACTTTAATTCTTCGGCTTTTGAAGGATTAGTTATTAATGATTGAGAAGTTTTTTGAGAATTTGGTGATTGTAATGCCAAGATATTTTTTAATTTAATGTATACTTCATCATAATGGCCTAAACTCTTTAATTGATTTGCTAATTTTTGCCGAGCCAGTGTAATATTATGTTTGAGTGAACTAACTTTCACTTGATGGTTGGAATTTTGTTGTGCTAAGTTTGAAATAGTTTGGTTTTGATTTTGAATTTGGGTTGTGATGTTTTTATTTTTCCCTCGCAAACTATTAGAATGTTTGGTGATATTTGATAGATTAATAGATAACTGATTTTGGCTTTGTAACTGACTATTTAAATCGTTTGTTTTTGTGGCTTGTTCGTTGATCAATACTCTATTTTTAGCAATATATTGATTGATCTCTATCTTTGAAATATTGATCTCACTTTGTAAAGAAGAAACTTTCGTCGTTAAGTTGTCGATATCGCTATTATATTGTTGATTCTTGCCTTGTTGTTCAGCAATAGAATTTTGAATAACTTTATTTTCTTCAGTTAATTTTATTATGTTGCTATTATTTTTTGCGATTGAAGACTCATTGCTTTTAACTTTAGTTGATAAACTATTTATTTGAACATTAGTATTATTAATTTCATTGTTTAGTAATAAGATGTTTTTTTTGTTTGAGGTAATATCAAAGTTTGCAATTTTGATTTCATTGTTTAATTTTGCTATTTTCACTTTATTATCTTTGATTTGAGTGTTTAGCGCGCCAATTTTACTATTGCTCTCTGCAATTTTTTTATTTAAGTTCGCGATCTTTTCATTAGACCTGGAAATGTCTTGTTTGTTCGCATTAATTTTTTGATTAATGGATTGAATTTTACTATTAAATTGCTTAATCGAGGCTGTGTTGATTTTTACTTGTGTTTGCAATACTTTTGTTTCAATTTTAAGATTGGATATATTCTTTTTATTCGAAACCAAGTCTTTAGTTAACGTGGCAATATCTTTGGTATTTTTAGTCGTGTTCGATTGGATGTTTGAAATGGATGATTTTAGCTGAGTGATGTTTTTTGTGTTTTTCACTACTTGACTGTTAAGGGTGTTGATTTTTTCATTGTTCTCAGCAATTTGGCTTTTGTTATTTTTTGATTGAACTTGGAGTTTATCGACTTGATTGGTGAGCGATAAAATTTTATTTTGATTGCTACTGACCGTTTTATTTAAATTGTTAATTTTCGAAGTATTATTGGTTACTATTGAATTTAAAGTATTAACTTCTTTATTAAGTTTAACCACATTGTTTTTGTTTTGTGAAATCTTTACGGTCAACTCTTCGATTTTAGTTTTATTGTTTTTCGCCAATAAACTATTTTCGCTCCCAAGCTTTTTAAGTTTATTGATTTCTATGTTGTGATTGTTAATATCATTTTTGTTGGTCTTGATTTCTTTAGATAATGCAGTAATTTTATTATTTGCCGATGTGATGTCATTTTTGAAAGATTTGATCTGTGAATTTATGGCTGAAATTTTATTGTTCGTGAGTTTTATCTCTTTATTTAGCGTTGTTATCTTTTGGGTATTTGCTTGAATGATTTTTTCATTTGCTTGTGTTTTAGCGTTTATTGCTTTTGTCTCTTTGGTTAGTTTGCTAATGTTATTATTGTTTTGATTGATTTCACTTTTCATTTTTTTGATTTCATTTTGGCTTTGGACAATATTGGAATTTAGATTCTTTATTTTTGAATTAATATTATCGATGCTATTCACATTTTTTAAAACTGTTGATTTGATCGAATTTATCTTCTGATTGTTATTATCAATTGCTTTTTGGTTAGTCTTTACTAGGTTTTGAATATTTTTTAGTTCGCCATTGTTTTTTGATATGGCTTGATTAGCTTTAGCAATCATAGCTTTATTCTGCGTAATTAATTGTGTGTTTTGGCTGATTGCTTTTTGATTTGTATTTATACGTTGATTGTTAGATTCAATAGATTTTGTAAGCGATTGTATATTATTTTTATTAGTTAAGACAGTTTTGTTCAAGGTGTTTAGGTAATTCTTATTAGCTTGAATAAGAGAGTTATTCTTTTTGACTTGACTAGAAAGATTACGAATGATTGAGTTATTGTTTTTCACATTATTCTCAATAGAGGTAACATTTTTTTGAAGTTGTGTGATTTTAGAGTTATTAAGATTAAAGTTCTTTTTTAAGGTTGTAATATTTTTACTGTTAGTCGCTACTTTTCCATCAAGAGATTTAATCAGCTTGTTATTTTGATTGATCAAGCGGGCATTGCTTTCTGCTTTCTTGTTTAAATTATCGATTTGTTTTTTATTGTTTTTTATTTGTGATTGATAATTTTGAATATCTTTTGAAATGTTTTTTACTGTTGTGTTAAGTGATGATAGATTGGTGTTGATAGACTTTATAGATTTGCTATTATTTTCGATTTTTTTATTATTAGATTGAATTTGTTGGTGTAAATTTGAAATATTCTTGGTGTTTTTTGATATGAGAGTAGAGTTATCTGCTACTTTTTGATTGAGTGTTTTAATGTTTTTTTGTTCAATATAAAATTGACCGGACATTTTATTATATTGGGTAGATAAAGTTTGAATTGATTCACTATTATCTAAAACCATACTTCGTAGTGGGTTCACAACACTGGAAACATAAGATTTAACCCAACTTTTAGTTGCAGTATTGTTATTATTTGGTTTGTTATCACGGTTTTGTAATTGGATTATATCAGTTTGAAATTTTAAAAAGTTTGTTCGTAGATGTTTGGCATGCGCCCCATGTTTTTTGTGTTTATGTTTATGTGATGAAGCAGACAAAACATTAAGAGGAAAAATTAAACCACAAGAAACAACCAGCGATAGCAACAACTTATACATGATTTGGACTCAGCACTAAATTAATTATATGTATAATAACTGTAGTACATGTCAGACTGATTTCAAATTTGCTATCGATTAATTAATTACTTAGACGAATTAGTCCAATAAAAACACCTTGGATTTGAACACGTGATGAATGATAAACCATTGGAGATAAGCTCGAGTTTGCGGGAATGAGTGTAATGCTATCATCTATGTTGCGTTGAAAACGCTTTAATGTTACTTCACAGTTATCAATAAGTGCTACAACAATTTTGCCATTTTCAGCCACATCACAATGTTGGCAAATGACTAAGTCATTATTTAAAATCCCATCATTTATCATTGAATTACCTTGGACTTTTAATATAAATAAATCTGGTTTATCGAGGATTTCACTAAAATCAAATACTTCATTATTAGCGATTGCCTCGATTGGTTGACCGGCTGAAATTAATCCTTCGAGTGGAAGGGCGATTCTTTTGTGGGATGGAATATCATTAATGAGTTCTATACCACGATGCCGTCTGGGAGTGACATTGATAAGACCTTCTGCTAAAAGAGATTGAATATAACGGTGAACAACACCTCTAGATGTAATTCCAATCCCTTCTGCAATTTCAGGGAGGGTTGGAGATTTAGCATGTAGTTTAAAAAAATGTTTAATAAAATGATATGTTCTGCGCTCAGCATCAGTTAACATTTGTGTTCTCCATTTGTTCTCTTGATTGAGTTTAATGACTTTGCCAAAAGTTTGCAAGAACTGTTTATTGAATAACTGGACTAGGAGATTTGTAATGTTATTTTGTTAGATGTTTAGTCAATATTGGTATTTTTTAAAAAGCGCAATTTATTTTCATGAATGATATAATTGCTACCAATTAAAAAAACAGAGGGAATTGATATGAAATTAATTTTGACTATCTGCTTTTTCTTTCCACTTTTTGCATTTTCAAACCAAGTGACAATTTGCAATAACATCACTAATCAAACAAAAGACTATGAAGGTTTAATCCTATTACAATATCAATTTGCACATTCCAATCCAATTGCGAGAGGTATTTTTGGTAATGCTGAGGGTAGAGGAGGGCAAATATTGCCAGTGAAAAGTGATCAACCGATTTCAATTCTTACCTATGAAAATTTGGGCGTTGCTATCAATGGTCATTTTGAAAAATGGTATCCACTACCACCTAAATGTTTTAAAACATTTTTAATAGGGAATAATTCTTTAACTATTATGGGAAATATTACCAAAGATCATCAACTCCAAAATTTATCATGTGTTTATCAAAATAATGTAAATTGTGTGAGTTAAATTTTAGAGTTTCTATAAAAAAAGCTATCATACTTAGATAGCTTACTAATTAGTGGGGAATAGAAGATGAAAAGAATATTAATTTTATTTTGTGGCTTGCTATTATCGACATGTGCAACTGCCGCGACCGCAATTTTTGCCGGTGGATGTTTTTGGTGCATGCAAGCTGATTTTGATAAATTGCCTGGCGTAACGAAAACAGTGTCTGGTTATGATGGTGGATCAATTAAAAATCCTACTTATGAAAAAGTATCTTCAGGGACAACAAATTATGTTGAATCTGTTGAAGTCACTTATGATCCAAACAAAGTAGGTTACAATCAATTACTCAATTACTATTGGACTCATATCGATCCAACCGCCAAAGATGCGCAATTTTGTGATCATGGACGGCAATATCGATCGGTGATTTTTTATCTTTCAACACAACAAAAAGAAACTGCACTTGAATCTTTGGCTAAAATAAAAAAAATATTTTCAAATGTGTATACTGAAGTGATTCCATCAACAACTTTTTATCCAGCAGAAGTATATCATCAAGATTATTATAAAAAGAATCCCGTGCGTTATGAGTTTTATCGTTACAACTGTGGTCGCGATGAAACGGTACAACGTGTTTGGCAAGGTAAAAAAATCGTTTAAATGTACATGCTAAATTCTTTAATTAATAATTTGTATTTCTGGTCTTGATCGATCATATTTAATAGAGAGGACTATGAGATAGCAGTTATGATCCGCAAAATATGCACAATAATATTTTTATTAAGTTTTTCGTTTTCATCTTTTGCTGAAGACAACAGTGTCATTATTGGAAAAGTAGAACGTATCATCAGTGGTGACATCGTGACAGTGTTAACCGAAAATGGGCGTATGTTTGTTCGCCTGGCTGGAATAGATTCACCTGATCTCAAACAACCTTATGGTAAAGAATCACAAACGGCCTTGGAGCATTTAATCGGAGATAAAATTGTTATTTTACGCTTGGTTGGTTTAGATCCTTGCGGTCGAAGTATCGCCATGATGTGGATCAAAGATGATGAAGGCATTGATGTGAGTTCTCGAATGATAACCAGCGGTGATGCTTGGGTTTATCGCTCATATGCTAAAAGCAAATATTTACTCGAATTAGAGCAGCATGCTCGTGAAGAAAAAGTGGGTATCTGGTCGTTAAAACCTGATGAACAAATTCCACCCTGGGAATGGCGTAAAAGAGCGCGATTTAAAGGAATAAATCCAAGCGATGCTTGTCCTGTTCAGCCTCAACACTATGATCAATCTAACTATGAATATGAATTGCATCCTGCTGAATTTTCATGATTCGCGATGGTTGTTTAATTCAAATTAAATTATTTTTTTCGCATGTTATCAGCAATTTAACTTTGATTTTAATTCATGCTTGCACAAACTTAATATTTCCTTAAGTTACAATTCGTATAATTTGTTATCAAGGAGTCGGTAGGCAGGTAGCCCCACAATTCACAGGTGAAAACGATGAATAAAGAATGGCCAAGTAGAGAAGAAGATCTTCAAGACGCAAAATTCATCATGAATAAACATAACGATTTTGAAGAATTAAGCTTTAACATGTTAGATATCACCATTACCCGCACAGATAATCAATTAAAAGTAAAAGCACCAGAATGGATGGTTGAAATGGCGCAATATTTTGATGAAAAATATGGTGATGACTTGGGGCGAAATATAACCCGTAAAGTGATCACCAATTTACTTTTAAAAAATGTCACCATTCATTAATTAGGTAAACCAAATATAGTGGCAATGAGTTTAAATAAATTATCTATAGGTTTACCGATGATGAAAAACAATCCCCCACTCACTATTAAAGCTAATAAAATAAAAAATCCATAAGGTTCTATTTGATTATAATAAAATGCGGCTTTTCCCTTTAAATAACTCGCAACAACACGCGATCCATCAAGAGGTGGGATCGGAATTAAATTAAAAATCATCAATAAAATATTGATCATGATCCCGGCACTTCCCATATAGAAGAATAAGAGAAAATGTTGATTGCCAGTAGCCAGTGCTATCATCAAACTAATTTTAGCTATCAACGCCCAAATCAATGCCATGATAAAATTAGCAAAAGGACCTGCTGCTGCAACTAATGCCATATCACGTCTTGGACGACGAAGATTTTGCCAATTTACCGGTACAGGTTTTGCCCAGCCAAATAAAAATCCACCGGCCACTAATAACAAAACTGGTACGATAATTGTGCCAATTAAATCAATATGTTTAATGGGATTAAGTGTTAAGCGCCCTAATGACTTTGCAGTCGGATCGCCTAATTTACTTGCGACCCAACCATGAGCAACTTCATGAACAGTAACAGCAAATAAAATTGGAAAAGCAAAAATAACAATTTTTTCTAACAAGGAAAGTTCTAACATTAAATTCTCAAAACAAAAGTATTTTTAACAGATGTGTATCCTAACTTAAAAT
>CAYGUK010000034.1:0-36963 GCA_964352985.1 uncultured Legionellales bacterium | reverse complement strand
ACTAAAACAAAAAGCATAAAGACAAAAGCGCATAACGATTGTAAAATATAATGTAACTTTTTGACTTTAAACTTTGAATCAATCATTCCCTGAATTTCAGCACCAAAGTTTGAAACTTTTTACATTATACTCAATTGCAATTAAACTAACACTTCTTACTAAGATAATTAGACCATGTGAAAATCAGCTTATGATCAAAAATCAAAACCGACACGTTATTATTATTGGTGCAGGATTAGGCGGATTAACCGCTGCCATTGCACTCGAACAATTAGGTTTTCATGTAAAAATCTATGAGCAAGCCAAAAGTTTAACGACAATTGGTGGGGGAATTTTACTGTGGCCGAAAGGTTATAATATTCTTTATCGATTAGGCCTCAAAGAAAAACTACAACGCTATTTAGTTGATGCTAACCATGGTCATTATTTTAATTATCATGATGAGTTTATCATTGGCAAAGAATTTACAGAATTATATAGCTTAATTCAGGGTCAAATTTTTCCAATTGAAAGATCTATTTTACAAAACATATTGGTGGATAGTTTAAAACAAACTAAAATTCATTTTAATAAAACTTGTCGCGCTATTTCCGAAAACGAAATTATATTTACTGATAATACAACAGATAACGCCGATATTATTATCGGCACTGATGGTGCAAATTCCATTGTTCGTCAAACATTAAATCAACATGCGACTTTGTCTTATACAGGTGTAAGTTGGTGGGGAGGTATTCTTGAAAAAGAACAAGCATTGCCTATAACACACGGTCAAATGCAAGTCGCATTTGGCATTGGAAAATCTTGTTATATTTGGCCACTCGCCCATAACAAACAAATGTGGTATCTCGCATTAAGAATGCCGCAAGTTAATCATATTCAAGATAAAAATCAAAAACGATTACAAGATGTTTGCGAAAACTGGAATTCTAGTTGTCAACAAATTGCAAAAGTGCCATTTGATCAACAAAATTTTTTCCAACCAGTGAATGAAGTGAAGCAGTGTTATAATTGGTATAATAAAAATACCGTGATAATCGGTGATGCTGCGCATGTCATGGGACCACTCCTTGGCTTAGGCGCTTGTCTTGCTTTTGAAGATGCTTATATTTTAGCGCAATGTTTATCACATAACGATACACAATCTGCTTTTGAATTATTTCAAACGATAAGGCAACCTCACATTGAAGCCATCGCTAAATTAGAAAGCATGACACTAGAATCAATGATTAATGATGATCAAAGCGTCGTCGATACCTTTATTCAAGCATTACAAGAAGCGAGTATTACTGATATTTACCGTGATTTATTACCTCTTGTTTTAGAAAATCAATTTGCTGATATGCTAGAAATTGCAACCGGAAATATTGGGGTTTAACGCTAATGCATTTTTAATCGCGGTTTTATTCGTCGTGTTAAAAAATTGGCAATCGTAAGCAATGTAACACGCCACCAACCGAATATCATTGTTTGATGCATTTTATATAAACATTGATAAACTAAACGTGCAATGAAACCTTCGACGCGCAAGCTATGGGACACACGACTCATTAATTGACCTACAGTATTGTAATAACTCAAAGAAATTAATGAACCATAATCACGATAACGATAATCGATTAGTGGTTTATCTTGTAATAAATAACAAATTGATTTAACTAAACATGTCGCTTGTTGATGTGCTGATTGCGCGCGTGGTGGAACATTTTTAGCTTCATCAATAGGACAAGCTGCGCAATCACCAAATGCAAAAATGGCATCATCACGAGTTGTTTGCAGATTTTTTTTGACGACGATTTGATTTATACGATTTGTTTCTAAGCCAGCAATATTTTGCAAAAAATCAGGCGCTTTTATTCCAGCCGCCCAAACTTTTAACGGTGCTTTAATTATAATCCCAGAGTCGGTAGTCAAATTTTCTTGATCGACATTCACGACGCGTTGATCATATAAAATAGTCACCCCGAGTTTTTTAAAATAATTATCGACAGCAATCGATAAGTGATTGGGTAATGCACTTAATAATCTTGATTGACTTTCGATGAGTGTGATTTTAGTATTTTTTTCGATTGCTTTATCATTTAAGCCATAATGTTTTGCATTATGTAAAGTAAAATGTAATTCAGCTGCTAACTCAACACCTGTGGCACCGCCACCCACTATCGCAATATTTAGTTGATCATTATCATTTTGGTTATATTGCACATGCATTAGATTTTTTAACAATAAACGATGAAACCTATCGGCTTGTTGGCGACTGTCAAGAAATAAACAATGTTCTTTGACACCAGGAATATTAAAATCATTACACTGGCTACCCACTGCTAAAACCAAAATATCATAATGAATTTCTCGAGTTGGAATAATTTCTTCCTCACCATCAACCACACTATGTAATTGAATACATTTTCGCTGACGATCTAATCCAATCATTTCACCAATTTGAAAATTAAAATGATAATGACAGGCATGAGTTAAATAATTTAATTCATCTTCGTTCGAATTAAGAGTACCACTTGCTACCTCGTGGATAAGCGGCTTCCAAATATGCGTGAGCTGACTATCAACTAATGTGATATTTGCTTTTTTTCGCTTACCTAATTTTTTTCCAAGTTTAGTCGCTAAACAAAGTCCACCGGCACCACCGCCGACAATAACAATATGAGGATTTTTTTTCATTCTCGTTTCTCCCCGGTGCTGTAGTGCAAAAAATGTATAACAAAACATGGACAATTTCAATACTTTTTCTGTTGATTATTTTTTCAATTTAACAATTTTTTATTACTATTGTTAATTAAGTAATCATGATTAACAAATTATGAAAATTTTTAACAACTTTTGTTTTAGATTTTTCCATTTTTCATTACTTTTTTGCATACTAATCTATAGATAACATCTTGTTATAAATCAATTTTTTTTTAAAAAATCAATTGCAATTTTTAAGGGATAAGTTTAAGGTGTCTATAAGCGAGATAATTTAAGTCGTATTATTAATTTTGCAAATAATTACTTTTTATTTTTTAAATAATGAGTATAAAAACAAGGATGTTATTTTTGCCACTCGCTTTGGGGGTTTGAATTTTACCGATTTGCGGCTTATCGGTTGGGGGCAACTATAATGAGTAAAATTAACATCCAAGCTAGACAAGCTGATCATGTTGAAATTGGTGAACCTGAATTTCTCAAAAAAAGGGTTAATCGTTATTACGCGAAAATTCCTAGCCAAGCAAATGGTGGTCATCCATTTATTAATAAATCAACAAAAATAAAACCCGGTTCTGTAATGCTTTGTACCAATGATTACTTATCAATTTGCACTCACCCAGATATTGTTAAAGCCCACACCGACAGCTTGTTACAGCATGGAAATGGTTTGTTGATGTCGACGGTTTTTCAATCTGAACAATCACCCCAAAGAATGTTTGAATTAAACATGGCAAGCTTTTTACAAAAAGGGGATGTGTTACTTTGCCAATCAGGATGGGCCGCAAATGTGGGTTTGTTGCAATCTATCACCGATAAAAATACGCCTGTCTACATCGATTTAATGTCACACTTATCATTATGGGAAGGAATCAAAACAGCAGGAGCTACACCACGAGCATTTCGTCATAATAATATCGAATCACTAGAAAAACTAATACATCGTCATGGTCGTGGTGTAATTATCGTTGATGCGTTATATAGCACGCACGGAGATATTGCCCCACTTGTTGAAATTGCAGACTTGAGCAAAAAATATGGCTGTATTTTTGTTGTCGATGAATCTCACTCTCTTGCAACACATGGCTTAAATGGCGAAGGATTAATTGCAGAATTAGGCATTAATGACAAAGTCGATTTTATTACCGCCAGTCTTGGCAAAGGTTTCGCGGGACGTGGAGGGATTATTGCCGGAAGTAAACGCCATATTGAATATATTCGATTTGAATCTACGCCCACTATTTTTAGCACAGCAGTTCAACCTCACGAAGCAGATGCTTTTAGTAAAACAATAGAAGTCGTTAAACAAGAACATTGGCGTCGAAGTAAATTAAAACGTAATGCAGATTATCTCCGCGCTCACCTTAGTCATATGGGTTATAATGTTGATGATAGCCAATCACAAATCATTGCACTTGAAGTCGGCTCACTTATCGAAACAAATAAAGTAAGAGAAGTGTTAGAATCAAAAGGCGTAATAGGCGCCATTTTCTTAGAACCGGCTACTGCTAAAAATCGCTGTCTTATCCGTTTAACCGTTACCGCAGAATTAAGTCGTGAACAGTTAAATCATGTCGCTTCAGTTTGTTATACCGTCAGAAAAAAAGTAGATTTAGAAAATTGGTCTTCAACAAAACGAAAAAATAAAAAGCTTCAACAAAATAAAAAAGTAAATGAATCGCAAAGACCCAACCATCTATCCGGACAATTATTACTTAATAAGTCAATCACTAGCGAAGAAGAGAGTATTAGTATTTAACATTTATTTTTATCAACATAAAAGCTCATCATAAAAAATAAATTGTTAGATTATGATTACTTTCCTATTAAGTATTTGGCGTTAAAGCATAATCCAAATGTTCTAAATAGTTGTTGTAAGATAAAATACCCTCAGAATCTAGATTTGAAATGACAGGGTTATCTACAATGGCATAAAAATATATTTCACGTCCATTAATTTTTTTCGCCGGGTAAAGATAAGAATCCCACTCAATAGGATCAACTTCATAATAACGATCAGTTTGCCAAAAGTGTGGTATACATTCTCTTGATTTTAATCTTTCTAACACATCGCCCGGTGCATTAATATCTCGACCTAATTCACAATACATATCGATATCTTGATCCGTACAAATAATTAACCATCTTGCAATACCACTCGCACTGAGCGTTAAAAACGTACCTGAATTTTCAGTTAAGTAATATTCAACAATGTCATTTTCACGACAAAGCTCATTAAAGAAAGTGAAAAAAACGGGATCTTGTAAAAAATTCGGAGAATCTATCGCCAACGCTTTGACCATGAAATCAGATTTTTCTTGAAAATAACGTTGTTGAAGTTCGGCAATAGCTGCGTTAACTTTATCGATGACATGAGGATCACTTTTCAAAATAAAATGATCGATAATACCATCATTAAACGCGTTGATAGCTGTTTGCGCATCGGCTTGTCCGGTGAGTAATATTTTTTTAACGGGTCTATCTTTTAAACGTTCACAAAATTCTAAGCCATTAATATCCGGCATAGCAAAATCTACAACAACAGTGGAAACTTCACTAAATCGTTCAGGGTCATAAACTTCGCGATGAATTGCTGAAATATCAACATTAATCGTATGTGTTGTTGAAGGGCACCCAATCGCTTCAGCATATTGTGAAAAACATTTTTGATCTAAATGACTCACACGTTGTTGATTTAATACTTTTAATGCAGCATGTGGTGACGTATACAATTGATAGGCAAGGCTTGGATCAAACTGTAAACTGAAGTTCATCAGAAAATCTTTACTATCATCGACGAAAACAACCATCGTCGGATAGTAACATGCGGGTATTCCATATTTTTGCATCGTTATACTCTCCCTGCCTAGGGTTTTATTTCTTGCCCGTATTTTACGATTAATACGATAGCGAGTGCAATGTTATTTTTGCTATTTGTACACAATATAGTTAATCATGGTTAATTTGCTGCGTATTGGTTGGTTGATCCTTACAACGAGGTAGCGTTAAACGAAACTCAGTATAAGATCCGTATTCAGATGAGCAGCTAATTCCACCACCAAAACTATCTAATACTAGTTTACAAAAAGATAAACCAATCCCTGTACCTGAGATAGTGGTAGAAAAAAAACGTTCAAATATTCGAGGCAATGCTTCAGGTAAAATCCCCTTGCCGGTATCTTTAAAATACAAATAACCATAACGTTCAGTGACAACTATCCAAATTCGAATATTACCTTTACGAGCTTTTGCAACGAAATGGAGTGCATTTTTTATAAGATTAAATAACACATGGACCATCAATAATTTTGCACCTTGAAAATAAAAATCATCGCTCGGTTGTTGCCAAACTATAGTCATTCTTTCATCAATTGAAGAAAATGGATATCGAAATAATGCTTCATTCACACAATCAACCATCGAGCAGACTTCAAACATTGAAGCATCAATTGCTTGTTTGCCAACATTCATTAATAACATGTCAATAATGGTATTCGCATTATTGGTTTCACTCTCGATTCTTTCTAAAGCTGGTAATAAAGTGTTGTAATGAGCAGGACGTATTTTTTGAACTGGTAAATTATTATCTTTAGCTAAATTATAAGCTTCAAATAAAATGGGTAGATAACGTCTAATTCCGACAGAACCACTTTTTATCCCCAATAAAGGCGTACGCAATTCATGTGCGATACTACCACTAATTAATGACATGGCTGCTAGCTTTTCTTTTTTTAAAATAGATGTTTTATAATTGAAAACCGATCCTGCAATTATGGCAAAAAAGTAGACAATTATATATTGCAAATAAATTACAGGAGGATGAGCAAATCCTGTTGACAATAAATAGGTTAACCAGGCAATTACCGATCCTAAAATAAATAAAATACTTAAGCTTAACCAATCAACCAACAACACCAGTAAAAAGACTGCAATTAACATAGCCATAACAGAGATAACAGACCAGTCATTTTTTAATACCATAAATCCGAAAAAAAAAGGCAATGCATATAAAGCCGTAAAATACCAATAGATAGGTAGAAATTTTTTTAGTCGCTGTGGCCAATAATCTTTTAACATTAATAAAAGACTTAAAAAACTCGCAAATAATCGTAGAGGTAAATTTTCATAGGGTTGAGGAAAAATATCATGCCAAACTATATAGAATAAAGGAAAACCTATAAAACCTAATGTCCCCACAGCAACTAATTGGTGTTCTGAATATTCTACGCTACGCAAAATCGAGAGTTGGATTTTGCTAAACATTTTTTTAAATATCCCTACAGATTTTGTCATCTATTCTTATCAACCCGGTCCTTACAATTGTGATCGATCACAATCAATCGCGATAGTTTCAATAATTGAACATGCTTCGCATCTTCAATTTAAACTGCTATATTAACATTATCCAAGCTTGGAGATAAACAGTGCACACATTAATTTTGCAACCACAAAATTATACCTCGATATTTAAAAACAGCTGGCATTTATATCGGAAAAGTTTCCTACGAATTATCATATTATCCATCTTAATTGCGGCCATCACTATTTCACCTACAATTTATTTTCCCAAACTATCATCAGATGATTTTGCCTTGGTATATCACGGTGCAATTGCTTTTTTACCTTATTTTCCACTGTTTTTAGTTTTTATTTTATGGTTCCATATCGCTATGGTTTCAACTCTAAATAGCATTATTATGGCAGAACAACGTTCAGTCTTACAATCTATTTTCAAGGCCTTATCACAATTACCTGTCGTTTATGTTGTAACCATTGCTTATTTTATATCTGTCTTCGTAGGTTGGGTATTTTTTATTATTCCTGGTTTATTTCTTATGTTTTCATTAATTTTATTTTTTCCATTGCTTATTTTACGTGATGCTAATATCACTAACGTATTTAAAAAAAGTTACCATCTTGTTTATGGTCACTGGTGGAAAACCTTTTGTGTCATGATTGTTTTATATCTTGTTTATTTTTTATTTGTTTATCTTAACGATTTACTCACTCGCACTTATCTTGAATTCGAATTTAAAGGTAACATCAGTGCTATATTTATCACTCATGTTTGCCTTCATTTTGTTATTAGTTTATTTTTTATTCCATGGTTTTATTGTGTATTTTTAACTTTATATCATGATTTAAAGTTACGAGCAGAAGAAAAAGGCATCAAATGAAATTTAAATATGTCTATCATCGATTAGATAAAATTTAATTCCACTCGCACCCCATTAGGATCTATTACCCAAATTTGTTTTAAATTATGAGTTCCATGGTCAATATAATCGAATATAATGTTATTATTCGTTAATTTTTCAAAATAGATGGGATAATCTGTCATATCTAAGCGCAAACAAAAATGATCAATGACACCTGTTTTTAAATCTCCCTGATAATCGGAATTAATTTTTGCTAATCGATTAAATATCTTTGGATTAGGCTTATAATCGATATGAGAGATATGTAATATGGCTTGTTTAGTCCCAGGTAAGAAAAAATAAATTGATTGATTTTTATCCGGTGTTGAACGCAATTCTAAACCTATTATTTCTTTATAAAATTGACAAGTTTTCTCCAAATCTTCCGTAATAAAATTAACATGGTCTAGGGATTGAATAGTCATAATTATTAACTTTAAAAGCTTAATTGTAGCGTTTTGATTGTGATATCACAATACAACATCCTAACTATTGTTACCAAAGAATCATCGTCATAGAATCAATCTATGACTTCTAATTTCGCATAAGCTAGTGCTAATTTTTTTGTACCATTATCACTAAATTTAACTTGGACTTGTGCATGATTCCCATTACCTTCGAGTTGTAAAACGACACCTTCACCAAACTTTGCATGACGCACACGCTGCCCTAATCTAAAAGGGGCACTGTTATCGATAATACGGGAATTAGGTTTAACCGAAGAAAGCGGTCGCGAAATTTCAGACTTTAAACGAACTTCTTGCAATAAATTATTGGGGATTTCACGTAAAAATCGAGAAGGGCGATTATAAGTTTCTTGACCACGTAATCTTCTAGACTCTGCATAAGTTAATAATACTTTTTGTTCAGCACGCGTAATACCAACATAACACAAACGTCTTTCTTCTTCTAAACGGCCAGGATCTTCAAACGACATGCTATGTGGAAATAAACCTTCTTCGAGTCCCGCAATTATGACAAAAGGAAATTCTAATCCTTTAGCAGAATGTAATGTCATTAACTGAACACGCTCTTGTTTTTTATTAGATTGTCTTTCGCCTGCTTCAAGTGCCGCATGTGTTAAAAATACCATTAAGGGAGATAAATCCAATTCCTCTTCTTCTTCGGTGATATAGTGCTCAAATTGACTTGCCGCCGAAACAATTTCAGCTAAGTTTTCTACACGAGTTAAACCTTTTTCAGTTTTATCCAATGAAAAATGTGACGTTAAGCCACTGGTATCAATAACGTTTTCTATTAATTCAGCTAAATTTAATTCTTCTGTTTGTTCATCTAAATCATTAATTAAAGATAAAAAACCTTCCACCGCATTTAATGCACGCGCACTAAATTTTTTATTTTCTGTTAAAATTTTTGCTGATTGCCATAATGATTGTTGTTCTGAACGAGCATAGAGTCGAATTGATGTTAATGTTTTTTCGCCAATACCACGGGCCGGCATATTGACGACACGTTCAAATGCGGCATCATCATTTCGCGCAACAATTAATCGAAGATATGCCAATACATCTTTAATTTCCGCACGTTCAAAAAATCGTAATCCGCCATAAACTTGATAAGCTATTCCACGTTGTAAAAATATTTCTTCAAGAATACGTGATTGCGCATTAGAGCGATAAAGAATAGCTATATCGTTATAGCTATGTCCAGCATCTACAAATTCACTGATCCTATCGACAATAAATCGAGCTTCATCTGTTTCGTTAAATCCGGCATAGACTGACAGTTTTTCTCCATCACCGTGACTTGTCCAAAGATTTTTTCCTAAGCGTCCAAAATTATTATCAATTAAGGCGTTAGCCGCACGAAGAATATTACCTGTTGAGCGATAATTTTGTTCTAATCGTATTATTTTACAATTGGGAAATTGTTTTTGAAAATATTGAATGTTTTCAATTTTTGCTCCACGCCATCCATAAATTGACTGATCATCATCACCGACAGCCATAATATAATTATGATCACCAATTAAATTTTTTAACCACTCAAATTGAACCGTATTAGTATCTTGAAACTCATCAACCAACACATATTTAAATCGTTGTTGATAATGTTGCAATATCTCAGGATTTTGTTTCCACAACTCATGGACACATAACAATAACTCTGCAAAATCAACAAGACCACCACGCAAACAAGTTTCTTCGTAAGCTAAGTAAATACGTTGCATAGTTTCGCTGTATCTATCTTGAGTACTTAACATCGAAGCACGTAATCCACTATCTTTTTGTTTGTTAATAAACCATTGTGCTTGTTTTGGTGGCCAATGGGATTCAGCTAGATTCAAACTTTTTAAAATTCGGCGAACTAAGCGATATTGATCATCACTATCAATAATTTGAAAATTCTCAGGCAAGTTTACTGATTTATAATGTTTACGTAATAAACGATGGGCAATTCCATGAAAAGTACCTATCCACATACCACCCACACGTCCACCAATCATAGCTTCGATACGTGTTCGCATTTCACCTGCGGCTTTATTCGTAAAGGTCACCGCTAAAATTTCAAAAGGTGAAACATGATGATATTGCAGTAAATAAGCAATGCGATGAGTTAATACCCGTGTTTTACCACTTCCTGCGCCAGCTAAAACTAAGGCATGGCCATCTGACATTGTCACTGCTTCACGCTGAGCAGCGTTTAATAGGTCAAGGTCAAGATTTAATGTTTGATTCATAGCTTGATTACGATTACTTTTCTACTTTTTTGACGAGATATTCGACGACTTGCATCATCTTGTTAGTGTCTCCACCTGTTAATCCCGTGTCCGTTTTATATTTACCATCAATCACAATGGTGGGAACACTCATCACAGAATATTCTTTCATTAATTGATTTGCACGACTTAACTCAGCATCAATACCCGGTGAAAAACTAAATGCACTTTCAAAATCAGCTTTTGATACGCCTTGCTCAGCAAATATTTTTTGCAAAGCATCTACATTGCTAATATCCATGTTTTGTTTATGAATAGCATCAAACATCGCAGGTAAAACTTTATCAGCAACACCTAATGCTTCAGCCGCATAATAAGCTTTTGCCAATACTTGCCAACTAGAATTAAACGCAACGGGAATACGTTTAAAATCGACATCTTTAGGTTTTGATTGCAACCATTTATCAAGATGAGGTTCTAAATGATAACACCAAGGGCAAGCTGGATTAAAAAACTCGATAACATGCACTGTTTTTGTTGTCGTATTCGCACTTGAATTTTTAATAACTTGATAATCAGTTCCTGCTTGGAATGTTGCAGCCAAACTTATAAAAGGAATTAAACAAATAATAATTATCCAAGACAATTTTTTTTGCATGGTTGATCTCTCCATATATTTTTATTTTTTATGTTAAATAATATTCTAAACCGATTGATAATAAATCAGAGCTGCCTGTTCTCTTAGTTCCAAGAGCACGATTCCATTGACCAGTTAAAGCAAATTTGGCATTAAAGGCATAAGAAACACCGGCACCATAATAAAGTCTAACACCACTGGCATTACCCACTGCTCCAGTCACAAATGTTTTTTTCGCATGAACATAGGCTGCGCCCAATTTGCCAAATAAACTTAAACGATCATAACGAGGTAAAACTAAGATTCCTTTTGCCACCCAATCAATCGCATAGTGAGATGTTTTTGCAAATGCCGCACCTGCTGCCGTCGTTTCGGTTGAACGACGATAACCGGTATAACCCACTTCAGTTGCAAGTTGTTTAGCGATTTGATAACCCGCAGTAACATTCCAGCCAAATCCTTTGTTATCAACTCGATTGGTAATATTATTTTGCAAATCATGAGTCCACTTTGCACCGATATTACCATCAACATAAAATCCATTACCTTGTGCAATATTGGCAAAAGCACTGGTACTGAGTCCTATAATCGAAACTGAAGTTAACAAAGTTGCAATGACTAGCTTCTGCATTTTAACGCCCCCTTTCCTTGTGGATAGAATAATTTACGCGTTATTATATCGGATCGTATTCAAATGATCATTTGTTTTCGCTTCTGATCAGAGTTAAACTAACTTTTCACTTTAATGGATGGAGATAATTTATATGAAATTACGCACAAGGATTCTTCTTGCTACTTTTAGTCTTGCTACAATTCTTCTCGCTTCTGGATGCGCCGTAGGTGGTCATATCTTTTAAGCCCTATTTTTCTCAGTATTAATGTAAACCTTGAATATAGCTTGCAACAGCGAGCATTTCTTCTTTTTTCATTTTATTGGCAATATCTTTCATGATATCAGCAACGCCAGGTGGTCTGGTACCATCTTTATAGGCTTTAAGTTGAGAAAAAATATAATCCGCGTGTTGTCCACCTAAAGCGGGAAAACCCGCTTCATTATTCCCTCGACCTTGTGGTCCATGACATGCCATGCAAGCGGGTAAGCCTGTTGCTAAATCTCCCCCCCGGTAAATAGATTGACCTAATTCCACCAACTCTGGTGAAGCCAAACCATGAGTCGGTTTTAAACTTGCTAAATACGCAGCTAAATCTTCCATATCTTTTAACGATAATTGACTTGTAATTCCCGTCATTAAAGCATTATTTCTTTTGCCATCTTTAAATTGTTGCAATTGATCGACAAAATAACGTGTACTTTGACCTGCAATGTTTGGATAAATCACATTAGAGCTGTTACCATCAGCGCCATGACAAGCGCTACAAGCAACTGCAAGTTGTTTGCCATGTGCAATATCGGGATTTGCAAAAAGTAATCCAGAATATAACAATAACAAGGTTACAAAAAAAATACGCAACATACTGCTATCCCTTGCTGTCAAAATAATTAAATGAGTATTTTAAACTGGATCGGCGAAGAATAGAAATGAATTATCAAAAAGCTACTTTTATAACAAGCGCAGCAAAGTTGTCTCAACTCCCAGAGGATAATGGGACAGAAGTCGCATTTGCGGGTCGCTCTAATGTGGGAAAATCTTCTGTATTAAACGCATTGTGCCAACAAAGAGGATTAGCTAAGAGTAGTAAAACACCAGGACGTACACAGTTAATTAATTTGTTTCATCTGGCTGATGATAAACGCTTAGTGGATTTACCAGGTTACGGATTTGCCAAGGTTTCACGTGAGATAAAAAAACGTTGGGAACAAACTTTAAGTGATTACTTATCCCAACGAAAATGTCTACAAGGTTTAATTTTAATTATGGATTGTCGACATCCGATGACCGATTTAGATCAAACAATGTTAAAATTTTGCAAAGATGTAAATTTAAATATCCATATCCTTTTAAATAAAAGTGACAAATTAAATAAAAACCCGAGAATTAGCACCTTACATAAAATTAGCAAAATGGTCACCGCTGAATATCAACATGTTTCAGTTCAATTATTTTCAGCCTTAAAAAAAGAAGGGTTATCAGAACTCATACAAACTCTAGATAACTGGTATGAAGATTAAAAAATTATTTTATGCTATACAAATAAATAGTTTTTATATTATAAAATGAAATATGAATAGTTTATATTCTTTTTAAACAGCAAATAATAAAATAGCAACACATCCATTAATATTTTCCCTTTTTAAATTATAAAAGGGCATTCATGAAACTAATATTAATGGGTGCAAAAGGCGTGGGTAAGAGTAGTTTAATTCAGAGAATACACACCAATACCTTTCAAGCAAACATATCACCCTCTAGCCTACAAGATTTTATTCTTATCAACAGAGATATGGAACAAGAAACTCATCGTATCCAAATTTTTGATCTCCTCAGATACAAAACAAATTTAACACCGATCTTCATGGCTTAAATAACCCCTAATTTAAAAATCTATTCTCTCCTACAGTTAACAAAAACGTGTCGTTTCGGTGAGCATGTGTGACTAATAATTAGTAATTAATTTACTCTAATATGACAAAATCCAACTATTAAAAGGGAGTCGTTAATGAGTAATTCCATCACTAAATCTGCACCATTACTTGAAGATGTGAATGAAGCATTTGTTACTTGGCGAGAAAATCGCGGCAATAGAAGGAAAATACCAGATTCACTATGTATAGTGACCCCCAGAATTCATACCACTCATGATAACTATCTAATAAAAATATGTTTACTAGCAACTGCCAATATAACGGGAGTAGCCACAAATAGCAAAATCGCTGTTTGTGGCTACTTTGGCGCCGAACAGGAGTAAGGTAATAGTAGTAATTATCACACTTATTGAGCATCCTTGAACAAGTCATCCAGTGTCACTACCCCACTAATAAGCTCATCTGAGTATTTGTTTTTCTTTATTCCATTGGCTGAGATCATCACAAAGAATAATTGTTTCGTAGTGCGCGTCACTTCTTTAAAGATCTCGGCTTTCTGTTTAATTTTTTCAGCATACTCCTTTGTGATCACAAAAGGTTTTTCAGTATATTTAATTTCACATAGAGTGATTGCATCATCATCACGATCAAATAATAAATCAATTTGAGCACCTCTTTCTATATTTTTCTTTAATGGTACATGCCTCCATGTGCTTGGTAAGTCTGTTGGACTCAGATCTAATGCCTGCATTATTTGAGGTAAATGATCGTAACAAATTGACTCAAAAGAGAGGCCTGCCCAAGTACTCCAAGTTGGTTTTGATTTTAGTTTATTCCAATATCCCTTAATTAAACTTTTTTTAAGTAATGTGTTTTTAACCGGATCAATCCAATGAAAATAAAATAATGAATAGTGATCAATTACTCTATAATAGATCCCTCTTTTTTTATGATAAAGTGGCCTAAAATTAATAATAAAGCTCGTATCGACAAGCTCTTTCATCCTTCTAACGCCGTTATCACCTTGTGTAAATTTACCAAGCTTTTTAAACAAATCCTCTTGACCGATACCATATCGATGATCTGCGATTACTCTTACTATATCAATATAGACATCCGAATTTTCAAACAGTGCAGCGTATAGATTATCAAATTCTTCAAGAAGAAAACTTTTTTTCCTAAACGCTAAATTTTCAATTATTTGTGTTGCTGAGAGATTTTTAATAGCTGCTTTTTTCAAATAAAAAGGGATACCCCCCATCACCATGTAAAGTTCAATTATTTGCTTGTTTGTTAAATTAATTGAATGATTTTTTAAGAAGCTTTTGGTTTGACTTAAATTCAAAGGTTCTAAAAATATGCTTTGTGTTACTCTATTATGCAAACCTCCTTTATTATTGATGATCTTGTTTGTTATCCAGGAAGACGAAGAACCACAAATTATCAATTTAATTCTATCGTCTCTTGACCAATGCTGATTCCAGAAGTAATCCAAATTCTGTAGAAGTCTAGAATTTCTAGTTGCCATCCATGGAAATTCATCAAAAAATAATACAATCTTATTCTTAGTTGAAACTGCATTTATATTGTCAGTAAGAACTCTAAAAATCTCCCTCCAGTTTTTACCAACTTCAAGTTTAACGCCTTCATAGATAAAAGTGTTACCAATTTCTTCCGTGAAGTTAGCAAGCTGTTCACTCATCTGACCATCTTTCATGCCAGTGACGTTAAAAAATATGATGCCATCTTTATTCTCAAAATAATTTCTAATCAAATATGTTTTTCCAACCCTCCTACGCCCATATATCACGAGAAATTCAGCGTTATTAGATGATAGAAATTGATCTAATAATAAAGATTCAGGTTCTCGACCAATGATACAATTATTCACAATATTCCTTATATCTGTCCTGCTATTATGAACAGTATCAGAAGTAGCAGAACAATTAAAGTGAAATAAATCTGTCCTGCTGCATTGAGGTTACTTCAATATAGCAGGACAGATATTTGCGTTTTGGATCAGCTAATATTAGATAAACTCCAACGGCGACGTTAAAAGTATTATTTTTACGACTGATCACCACATGCCCAATTCCTGCATCCCAGAGCCCTGCTGACATCCAACATTCATAGATTGGCCAAGTGCTATAATTCATAACAGGGTTTTTGACTGATAGACTAGAGCGCTTGGCCTGATGATTTTTTTCTTTTTCTCGCATTTACGTTGCAATGCCTTTTTGGATAATGCCATATTAAAATTCCGCCTGTGCTGCAAATGCATTACGCCATCTCATATTGGGATCATCAAACTTTACTTTTTTATAGTCAAATTTTTCAGGATCATATTTTCCACCAACCCATTCCAAGAGACCTTTGCGTTCTTTGTGTTTAGAGTCCTTAATAATAGATAGAAAATTTTCAAATCCAGGGGTTCCACCGACATCTTCCGGAGGGCAGGCACGTTCACCTGCTAGGCATTTAGGATATTTGCCAGATTGTTTTTCATATTCATCTTCAAACTCAATCACATGCTCCCAACTATCGCCGAAATCATAAAGATATGAAAATTTTTTATTATTTTTGGTTAAAACATATTCTTTTACTTTCACATCCCACCCAGCCAACATGGGATGGTCAGTATCAAACCCTTCATCATCGGGAATACCAATGTGTTCCTTTTTCAACGTTGTTGGATTAACAAGGGTAAATTCATGAAGATGTGAATCAGTCCAACCCATGGCATCTTGGATCGCAACATGCAAATCCCAAAATGTACATTGATCGTTAATTTGGATCTGTCGCCAAATAGGTTGAGCAACATCTTGTAATGTGATTTTGAATTGAAATACAGAATGAGTTTTCATTTAATTAATCTCCAATGATTGGTCGTGTTAGCAAACAACACGTTTTAAATTTTTTACCACTATTGCAGGGACATCGATCGTTTCGCCTCAGAAATCCACTCATATTTAAATATCGGCTAAAGTCATATCCCAAAACTGATGCTTGAGGTGGCAGAATTAACTGGACAGAATTCTAAGTTTTGTTAGATACCTTTTTTAAAAAAAACAAAAAATAAAAGTTGTTGTTGGCCCTGTGAATATGTGGGTAACTGCTTGCAGTTATCCATATATTCACAGGGCATTAAAATATACCTCCGCTGGTGTTCGGTAATCAAGTGTTTGATGCATTCTTTTATGGTTATAGTAATCAAAGTAATTTTTCAATGCTTCTTTCACCTCTTTCACTGACTCAAATTGATGCCGATAAATACATTCCTGCTTCACACTACGCCATAATCGTTCAATAAAAATATTATCAAGATAACGCCCTCGACCATCCATGCTAATGCTGATGTGATGGGATTTAAGTAATGTTATCCACGCCGATGAAGTAAACTGTGAGCCTTGATCCGTATTGAAAATATCACAGCTATTTTTATTTAAGGCTCGCCTCAAAGCCGTGATGCAAAAATCAACGTCCATTGAAGTACTCAGCTCCCATGAAATCACATAGCGGCTATACCAATCCATAATCGCAACCAAATAAACATGGGTGTTTAATAGGCGAATATAAGTGATATCTGCGCACCACACTTGGTTCGGCCGAGTTATATCAACATCGTTTAACAAGTAAGCGTAAACCTCATGAGCCTTATTGGGAACGCTTGTATTGGGCTTTGGGTAGATTGGTGCAATTCCCATCTCCTTCATTATACTGCCTGCTTGGTAACGGCCAATAGCGTAACCTTTTTGGGCTAACATCCGTGATATTTTTCTCGCACCTTCATGCGGATACTCCAAATAATGTTCGTCGATTAACTGCATCATCAATTCCTTGTCAGGGTGAGCAGCAGCGCATTGATAGTAATAACTTGAGCGGGACAACTCCAGCAAATCACATTGTTCTGCAATGCTAAGCGTTGGGTGATCCGCATCAATGCGCTGACGCTTCTCATCATTCGTCAACACCAGATTTTTTTTTAACCCAGTCTAGCTGCATTTGTAATCGTCCAATGTGTTCGTATAAGTTTGCTAATAGCTCACTTTGATCTTTTTGATCTCGCGCCAACTTTTTTGAAAATCCATCCTCAATCGCCGCCAGTGCTTGTTCTTTCCAGCGCCTAACTTGGGTAACATGAATTTCAAATTGGCTGGTGATTTGAGCTTGGGTAAGCTCCTCTTTGATCGCAGCTATCGCTACTCGCTTTTTAAACGCTGCGCTGTGGTCTCGTTTCTTACTCGTCATTTTGATACTCCTCTTCGTCTTGAGGGTATCTAACACATCCTTATTTTTTGTCCAGTTTTACTGAGCCACTTCAGCTGTTGCAGTAAATCATGAAATCGGTCGAGTAAGAGGCGCTTTTCTTGGTCGCTAAAATGTCGGAAAAAATCATAATAGAACATCCCTTGTCGAATTAATGAATGCGTCCGAGTTTTAACCGTATTCACTTTCAGTTTTCTATCAAATCCCAGTTGTTCGCCAGCAGCGCCTAATAAGGTAAATAACACATAGGCAATGGCCACAATAAAAAATAAGCGATCGCGTCTTTCGGGTGATTTAATATGCGTTTTAGCTAAGCCAAAACCAAAACGTTGATCTTTAACATCGCGAAAATACGGTTCGATTTTCCAGCGTCGAGCATAACCATTAATAATTTCACGTGTTTTTTTATCATCGCAATTACTGACAAGACACCAAATATCTTTCATGCCTTTTTCTTTGGTAATAATGACTTGTTTAACAGGATATTGCTCAGCGGTAATGGTGGCATCTTTAATATTTAAAGCACGTCCATCAGGGCGTAACCAGGATTTTGCAGCATGGCGCGTGCCTTTTGCGCTAATAACGATTGTGCTGGATTTACCACTGTAAACGAGCGGGAAGTACTAGGCTTCTCCGTCACCGGCCGGATTACCTTGTTTACACTGGCCTTGTATCCAGTTCCTGTTCGTCACAACCTTGTTTTGTCATCGGCTTCCTTCAGATCTCATTTCGCAATGAGCACCCTTGCCTAGACTCGCGCTTCCGACTTCCACCGCCTAGAATTGCACCATGCCTGGCGCACCGGCACTTAAGGGGAGAATCGCGATTCTACCATTAAGAATCCCCATCGCGTAAGGAAACTCTGTTCATTTCAGTATTTCTACGTTTTAGCTTAAATTTGGTGACTAGCTACTATTTATTTTAATAAAAAGTGATTAAAGAGCCCCGGTAATATTAGGTAGGGGGAAGGGAATTACCGGGGCAAGTATACAACCCGGCTTGGGGGTCACCGGGAAGTACCCGCGTAGAGAGGGGTACGCGGAATTTGACGCCATAAGGCGTCGTCAACTTTGACAATCAAATGTACAATTAGTTCAGGGATTTAACTTTATCTACCCCCCTAACCCTCACAATCGGAGAATTCTCTCTTTTTATAACCTAATTATGTACATTATTACACAAAAAACGGAGAGTGCAATTCGTTTTGCTTATTTGGAGAATTTTTTCTACACTCCAAAACGAAAACAACGACTTAAAATATGATGGAAAAAAAACTATCGTTTAATTTTTTTAATCAGGATGCTTTATCCCTCGCCAAACAGTTATTGGGTAAGGTTATTTGTCATCGATTAAAAAATACTTGGTTAACAGCACGCATAATAGAAACAGAAGCTTATTTAAAAATTGAAAAAGGCTCCCATGCTTCGCTCGGATTCACCAAAAAACGAGAAGCCTTATTTATGCCGCCAGGTACCATTTACATGTATTATGCCCGTGGGGGAGATTCATTAAATTTTAGTGCTAAAGGTGAGGGCAATGCGGTTTTAATAAAATCGGCTTTTCCTTATTCAGTGAGTTTTTCAGATCACCATATGATAAAAGAAATGCAATCAAATAATCCTCACGCCAATCGTCTTAAAATTCGATCAATAGAGCATTTATGTAAAGGACAAACTTTGCTTTGTAAGTCCTTAGGATTAAAAGTCCCTGATTACGATAAAAAACAATTTAACTCAAACTTGTTCTTGCTAAGAACTGATGACCAACCACAATTTTATATTCAAACAACACGCTTAGGCATCCCTCATGGACGTGATGAAGATTTACCATATCGATTTATCGATGCTGATTACGCAAGATTTTGCACAAAAAATCCTTTAACTATGCGAATTGATATCAGCTACGCCATCTATTCTTTTGCAGACGAACCGTAATATTAGCGATTCGGATTGACTTTTTAGCTTTATTTATTCATTCCAGAAAAAATTAGAATAAAGATCCAATGAAAGTAACTTTTTAAAAATATTTCTTTAAAAACTATTGATTTTCTTTTTACTTCGCGTTATGTTGCGCCCCACAAAAGTTGTGGCCATTTTTAAAAAAGGAGATATAGCCATGATTATTCCAGTAGTAAGACCTCCCAGTATTCGCTGTTGCTAAGGTCGTATTTTAACCATTAATCCTAGGCGCCTTAGCAACACTCCTGTTAAGATACAACATCGGAGAGGGCGCTATCGTGATAAAAGTAAATACCAACATATTTAATAAAGATAAGATTACAAACCAAGCAAATCGTTGGGATATTATTGCGTTAATTTTAGTATTAGGCTTTATCATTTTACTGGCTTGGGGCGCCAATCAAATGGCGGCCCCATATCAGCTCGGTGAAAATATTCATATTTCACTAAACCCAAAACATTTACCTTATTATGCTTTACGAACAATATTGCGCATGGCGATTGCCTTATTAATTTCATTAATTTTTACTTTTGTTTTTGGAACATGGGCTGCTAAAAGCAAACATGCTGAAAGAATTATTATTCCCGCCATAGATATTTTACAATCCGTACCCGTACTCGGTTTTTTATCTATCACTGTGAGTGGATTTATTGCCATTTTTCCAGGTAGCATATTAGGCCCAGAATGCGCGGCTATTTTTGCGATTTTTACTTCGCAAGCATGGAACATGGCACTTAGTTTTTATCAATCTTTAAGAACATTACCTAATGATATTCGAGAAGCATGTGACATGTTACAACTTTCTGCTTGGCAACGCTTTTGGCGAATCGAAGTACCCTTCGCTATGCCAAGTTTATTATGGAATACCATGATGTCGATGTCAGCGGGTTGGTTTTTTGTTGTTGCATCAGAAGCTATTTCAGTAGCAGGACACAATATAACGTTACCCGGTGTAGGATCTTATATTGCAAAAGCAATTGCTAATGCGGATAAAACCGCAGTTATCTATTCAATCATCACTATGTTAGTCGTCATTTTACTTTACGATCAATTACTCTTTCGACCGATGCTCGCTTGGGCTGAAAAATTTAAATCTGAAAGTTCACCTGATGAAGAACATCTCGATCCCCCCTGGCTCACCCGCTTATTACAAAGAACAAGATTATTAAAATTATGGGGCGCATTTATTTCACGTGTTGCCGAAAATGTGATAAATGCAAAATTTTTTAATTTTACTAAACCCAAAATACGAGATAAAGATACTTCATCAATGACAATTTTTCTGACTCTATTTTGGTATATCATATTAATTGCCGCTATTCTCTATAGTCTTCATGCTTTATATCATTTTATATTTCTTCATATCGAACCCTCTGCTTCTTTGCATGTCATTGCACTTGGTTTCTTTACAATGTTACGCGTTTTAGTCCTTATTATTATTTGCTCATTGATTTGGGTGCCTGTTGGTGTGTGGGTTGGTTTGCATCCCAAGGTTGCGAGAATCGTTCAACCCATCGCACAATTTCTCGCGGCATTTCCTGCTAATTTATTATTTCCTGTATTTGTCATGGTAATCGTGCAATACCACTTAAATATTGAAATTTGGACAACTCCATTAATGATCCTCGGCACTCAATGGTATGTGCTATTTAATGTGATTGCTGGCACAACATCTTTACCCAAAGATTTATATTATGCGGCGGATAATTTTAGTGTAAAAGGTTGGCTGTGGTGGAGACGATTAATTTTGCCGGCAATATTTCCTTATTATGTAACAGGCGCATTGAGTGCGGCAGGTGGTGCGTGGAATGCGAGTATAGTGGCAGAAGTTGTTTCTTGGGGACACACAACATTACGTGCAACAGGTTTAGGTGATTATATTGCAACAAATACAACTGCGGGAAATTACCCAAAAATTGCATTAGGAATTTGCGTGATGTGCCTTTATGTTTTAGTCATCAATCGTTTGATCTGGCGTCCTTTGTATAATCTTGCTGAATCACGATTTCAAATTAACGGTTAAAGGAGAACTACAATGAATAACACCAGCGAAATCATTACCGTTAAAGGCATTAAAAAATCATTTAAAAAATCTACAACTCAAAATTTATTAGTGTTAGATGATATTAATTTCACGCTTCATGATAATGAAATCATCGCTCTATTGGGTAAATCAGGCTCTGGAAAATCCACATTACTCAGAATCATTGCGGGTTTAATTCATCCCGAAGAAGGGCAAGCCTATTATCGAGGAAAGGCAATTAAACGTCCGGTTGAAGGGATCTCCATGGTGTTTCAACATTTTGCATTAATGCCCTGGCTAACTGTTTTACAAAATGTAGAATTGGGCTTAGAAGCACAAGGCGTAAATCGTAAAGAACGACGCACTCGTGCTATTGCGGCTATCGATACCATCGGTCTTGATGGTTTTGAATCCGCTTATCCAAAAGAATTATCCGGCGGTATGCGTCAACGCGTAGGTATTGCAAGAGCAATCGTGGTCAATCCTGATTTATTATTAATGGATGAACCTTTTTCCGCACTCGATGTGCTAACTGCTGAAAACTTGCGAAGTGACTTAATCGATTTATGGAAAACAAAAAAAACTAATACGAATGGGATTTTAATTGTAACGCACAATATCGAAGAAGCTGTGTTACTAGCAGATAGAATTATTATCTTTGGCAGTGATCCAGGACACATTCGAGAAGAAATTATTGTCGATATGCCTCAGCCTCGCAATGACAATGCCGAAGAATTTCGTCAACTTGTCGATGATATCTATACCATTATGACAACCCGCGCTGGCGCTGAAAAAATTGCAGTTAAACGAGCAAGAAGAATGGCAACGCTTGATTTGAGTTATCGACTGCCAGATGTTCATGTGTCAGAACTCACCGGTTTATTAGAAACACTAGAATCAGAAGAATATAACGGAATTATGGATTTACCAGAGTTAGCTGAATACACGCAAAAAGATATTAATGATTTATTCCCTCTAACAGAAATGTTAGAAATATTAGACTTTGCAAAAGTGTCACAAGGTGATATTGAGCTCACCCCTGCGGGTAGAGAATTTGCTAAAGCAGATATTTTAAAACGTAAACAATTTTTTGCGACCCGGTTAATAAAATCGATTCCACTTGCAAAACATGTCAGAAATATTTTAGATGAAAAATCAGGTCACCGCGTTTCTGAAGATCATTTCTTAGATGAACTCGAACAATACTTTAGTGAAGATGAAGCAGATCGTGTTTTACGTACCATCATCGACTGGGGACGTTACGCAGAAATTTTTGCCTATGATTATAATGAAGGCATGCTTAGCTTAGAAAATCCAAACTAAGCACAACCTCGCAATATTATTCAATAATACCGTGACTTTTTAATAATGCGTCAGCTTCAGGTAAGCGACCTCTGAATACTTCAAATAATACATTCGGATCTTCAGCTCCACCTTTTTCTAATACATTATTTAAAAATGAGCGCCCTGTTACTTTATCAAAAACACCACGTTCTTCAAACAAACCAAACGCATCTTGCGCTAACACTTCAGCCCATAAATAACTAAAATAACCTGCCGCATAACCACCAGCAAAAATATGAGAAAATCCAGTTTGAAATCGATTAAAAGCCGGTGGAATCACGACAGCCACATCAGCACGAACTTCATCTAAAATACTTTGAATTTGATTAGTTTCATGTGGATTAAATTCTGAGTGTAATCGCATATCGAATAAAGCAAACTCTAGTTGGCGAACTAATTTCATTCCAGCTTGAAAATATTTTGCATTTAACATTTTTTCATATAAATCAGCTGGAATTTTTTCGCCTGTGTCGACGTGTCCACTCATCATATCGAGTGCTTCACGTTGCCAACAAAAATTTTCCATGAACTGACTTGGAAATTCCACCGCATCCCAAGGCACACCATTAATACCGGATACCCCACTATAATCCACCAATGTTAAAATGTGATGTAAAGTATGACCGAACTCATGAAATAAAGTCGTCACTTCATCATGAGTAAGCAAAGAAGGTTTATCTCCAACAGGCGCGGAAAAATTACACGTTAAATACGCGACAGGCGTATTAATTGATCCATCATCTAATTTACGTCTTACACGGCACTCATCCATCCAGGCGCCACCGCGTTTGGAACTTCTAGCAAACAAATCAATATAAAACTGCCCCCTCAATTGATTATTCTCATCGACAACTTCAAAAAATTTTACATCAGGATGCCACGTTTCGATACCTTGCATTTCTTTTACTGTCATACCATAAATTTTATTAATAATATCGAACATTCCATTTAACACCGTATCAACTGGAAAATAAGGCCTTAAGGCTTCTTGTGATAAATCATATTTTTTTTGTCTTAATTTTTCTGAAAAATAAGCGATATCCCAAGCTTGTAAATCCTCAATTTGATAATCTTCTAAGGCAAAGGCTTGAAGTTCAGAATATTCGATTAGCGCTTTTTGCCGAGCTTTTTGACTAAGATCATTTAAAAAATTAAATACTTCTTCTGGTGTATTCGCCATTTTTTTGACTAAAGAAACTTCAGCATAATTATTGTACTCAAGTAATTTTGCCATTTTTTGGCGATTAATTAAAATTGATTGCATGACTTTATCGTTATTCCATTGACCTGCTGTTGGTCCTTGATCTGAAGCACGAGTGTTATAAGCGGTATACATTTCTTGACGTAAATCCCGATTATCGGCATGCATGACGACTGCTAAATAACAGGGAATTTCTAAGCTGAGTAAATAACCTTCTAAATTTTTAGCGCGAGCAGCTTGTTGTAATTGGGCTTTAGCAACATCAGGTAAGCCTGCAATTTGATTTTCATTTGTAATATGCTTAGACCAGGCATTTGTTGCATCTAATAAATTTTGTTCGTATTGATGAGATAAATCTGCTAATTCTTTTTTAATATTTGCGAACTGTTGTTTCTTATCTTTAGGTAATGAAACACCTGTTAACATAAAATCCAACAAACTGTCTTGTATTACTTTTTTTTGTGCTGTTGATAAACCTTTATCATTATCCGCTAACGTTTTAATTTTTTTATATAGAATTTCATTTTGACCTAATTCTGTTGAATACTCAGATAATATGGGTAAACAAGCAGCATAGGCTTTTTGCAAATCTTCACTATTAACAACAGAATTCATATGACTAATCGGTGAAAACGCATCTGATAGTACTTCATCAATATTATCGAGCGGTTGCATAAACGAATCCCAAGAAACTTCTTTCGTATTTTCTAAAAGTGAGGCAATTTTTTTGCGATTTTGAGAAATAATTTCTTTAATACCAGATTCGATATCTTCTATTTTAATTTGTGTGAACGGTGGTAATTTGGAATGAGTTAATAATGGATTTGTCATTGCTTGTCTCAACTATAAATATTTTAGACTAAGTATATACTCTAACACCCTGAAATTGCGAGGACCGGATAACAAACCATTTATTATTAATACAAAAAATAAAAAACTTGCTAAATGCACAAATATACGTTACATTTTTAATCCTTTATTTTGGATAGAAAAGGATTTAGACATGATGTCAAAAATAATAGTATCTTGCTTCGCCTGTATTTTTTCTTTTTCCTGTTACGCATCTGAATTTAATACACAATCTTTAGCCGGGCAAATGTTTGCATCTGCAGCGTCTATAGCAAAGTCACCCAAAACCGAAAAAGCGACAAAAGATCAATCCTCAAAAGAAAGTAAAGATATGTTTGGATTAAAACCCAACATGACGATGGCTGAAGTTAAAGAATTAGGCGTCAACCTAACACCTTATATTCGCTATGTCACGCCAACTGAATATGGTGTTCACGCTTTTTATGGTATGGAATCTTATCAAGCTAAAAATTTAACCCCTATTTTTGATGACATCCATCAAGTTATTTTAAGTTTTAATAATCAACAACAGTTAAAACTTATACAAGTTGAATCTAAAGTATTTAAAGATCAAACTTCACTTAATGAAATCAATCATCGCACAAAAACAATTGCTAGCGATTTAGCAAGAACCTTTGGCGAATATAAAATTGGTTATCAAAAAGCAAATTTAAAGAGTGAAACGAATTTACCAATTTACAGAATGAAAACGAGTGACTTATGGGTTTCAGTCACGCCTGTCATCAAGTCTGAAAAAAATCGCCAATTTAATGTGGTATATGTGATAAAATACTTCACTCAAAAATAATAGATTAATAAAGGTATCACATGCTCGAAAAAGAAGATTTTATTGGGCGCTCAAAATGGGATCTCGATACACCTTGTCTAGTATTAGATCGTAAACTATTACAGCAAAATATGCTGACCATGCAAGCTTTTGTCAAAAGCGTGAAAAAAAATTTACGACCTCATGTCAAAACACATAAATGTTCCAAACTAGCAAAACTGCAATTGCAAACTGGAAGCATCGGCATTAGTTGTGCCAAAGTTAGTGAAGCAAAACAATTAGCCAATAAAGGTATTCGTAATATATTAATTACATCCCCCGTCACGGTTCCGAAAAAAATAGAACTCTTAACAACTTGTTTTAATGAAGACCCAGAAATCACTGTTGTACTCGATAATATTGATAATGCCTCATTATTAAATAAAATAGCAGAACAAACTGATCATGAATTAAATATCTTAGTTGACATCGATCCCAATGTAGGTCGCACTGGTGTAAACTTTGATGATGCAGTAGCATTTGCAAAACGCCTTCAAGAATTCGAATTTTTAAATCTCCGCGGAATCCAATGTTACGCGGGTAATTTACAACATATCACTTCATACGAAGAGCGTAAAAAGCAATCCCTCGAACTCATGACGAGAGCTGGCGAAATCTCACTTGCGTTTCATCAAAATAAATTAGGTAATGAAATTCTAACCGGGAGCGGAACCGGCACTTATGATATCGATAGCAGTGTTGATGCTTTCACGGAATTACAACCGGGTTCCTACACTGTAATGGATGCTGAATATTTTAATATCGAAAGTAAAAACGCTAAAAACTTTACGACATTCAAACCTGCTATGACTGTTTTATCTACCGTGATAAGTAATAATCATCCGAAGTGGGTCACGCTCGATGCGGGTTTAAAAACATTATATTATGATAAAACATTACCTCGAGTTATTCGCCCAGTGAATAAACAACTCAGCTATGAATGGGGTTATGGTGACGAGCACGGAAAATTACTTAATCCTGAAAGCCACAATATCGCGTTAAACACAGTGGTCGAACTCATGGTCGCACATTGTGACCCAACCATTAATTTATTCGATTATTTTTTTGTTACACAAGATGATGTTGTCATCGATGTTTGGCCAATTGATTTACGTGGCAAGTCGCAATAAAACACTCTCGATATAATCAACTTCAACGAACCGCTAAGCCTCGTTGAAGAGTATTTGACATTTCAGTTGCTTGACAGGCAATTTTTTTAGTTTCAGGTGCAAAAAAATTCCAAGTCCCTCGCGTATATTTGGCATGAGCAGCTCGAATAGCGGGAATAACTAACGTTATCCCAGTTATGAATTCCATAAGACCTCGGCAGAATCCGATATTTCTATGGGTTTTTAATTTATGATCAATTTGATTTATCCTCGCTGCAAATTTTCCAATATTCTCAACTTTCTCCGTTGGTTTTGCGTCAGCAGGAAGAAATTCAATCATTAAAGCCCTAAGCTGAACTAATTTAAATATTGAATGCTCGGCATAATCTCGCCTTGCTTCTGGGTAGCTTGGATAGGTTAGGGAAATAGTATAATGTTTATTTCTGTCGTCATAAGTTAGTTTTTTAGAGTCACTTATAGTAGAAAGTTGACTAAAAAATGTAGAATACTTTTTTCGATTACTAAAATCTAATTCAGCAAATAAACTTAAAATCTCATTTTCAAGTTTTTGACATTGCTCACTACATACTCTAAAAAGTTCAGTATAAGTTTTGTTAATATAGTCTTGATCGTCGTATTCAGCCATTTATTTTTAGCTACCTGTCCATCAGTAAATCTTGGTGTTTAAGTTAGATTTATATGACCGTTTGGACAAGTCCTCATAGTTGGATGAAACGCCAGTTATTTTTATTGAGACAATCAATGAAGCTGTTTTGCCAAGTACAAAATAAGCACACCCTATGACTGGCTAATTGATTCAGAATCAGAGAAAATAGCCCACTTTAAATATACCAATGCGACTGGAGTGACTATGCCAACACAACAACAATTAACTAATGCCATCCGCTTTTTAAGTATCGACGGTGTTCAAAGTGCCAATTCTGGCCATCCAGGCATGCCTTTGGGCATGGCAGATATTGCGGAAGTTTTGTGGAATGATTTTTTAATTCATAATCCTCAAAATCCTAATTGGCTAAATCGCGATCGATTTGTGATTTCAAATGGCCATGGTTCGATGTTGCATTACGCGTTACTTCATTTAACAGGATATGATTTACCCATCACAGAATTAAAAAACTTTCGCCAATGGCATTCGAAAACACCCGGCCACCCTGAATATGGTTTAACACCAGGCATAGAAACAACCACAGGGCCATTAGGTCAAGGCTTAGCAAATAGCGTCGGCATGGCCATTGCTGCCAAAAATTTAGCGGCTAATTTTAATCAAGAAAATTACACTTTATTGAGTAACACTATTTATACTTTTGTCGGTGATGGTTGTTTAATGGAAGGCATTTCTCATGAAGCTTGTTCCTTAGCCGGCACCTTAAAACTCGATAATTTAATTGTCTTTTATGATGACAATGGGATATCCATCGATGGTCAAGTTAAAGATTGGTTTACAGATAATACGCCAGAACGTTTCCGCGCTTATGGTTGGCATGTCATCGAAAATGTAGACGGTCACCATCGTGATTCAATTAAAAAAGCAATTGAAAAAGCGAAGCTTGCATCACAACCAACGATTATTTGTTGTAAAACCACTATCGGTTTTGGTTCACCAAAATTTGCCGGCACCGCAGCTTCTCACGGTAGCGCTCTTGGTGAAGAAGAGATTAAAGCAACACGCGAAAAATTAAATTGGTCACATCCACCTTTCGTCATTCCTGATGAAATTTATCAAGTATTCGACGCCAAAGAAAAAGGCGAACAACTCGAAAAAAATTGGCAAAAATTATTTCATCAATATCAACAAATTCACCCAGAACTTGCGAAAGAATTAACGCGAAGACTCAATCAAGTTTTACCAGATAATTGGTTAACGACAGTAAAAAATTTACAAACCCAAATCAAAGCCGAAACACAAAGCGAAGCCACACGCAAATCTTCATTAAAATGTATTACTGCATTTGCCAAATCATTCCCTGAATTCTTCGGAGGTTCCGCAGATTTAACCGGATCGAATTGCACCTTATGGAAAGAGGCAACACCATTTTCTGCCGAAAATTATCAAGGTAATTATCTCTATTATGGTGTGCGTGAATTTGCCATGACCGCAATTTGTAATGGTATTTCATTATTTGGTGGTTTTATTCCTTTCTCTGGCACATTTTTAACATTTACCGATTACGCGCGCAATGCCGTGCGCATGGCTGCCTTAATGAAAATAAAAAATATTTTTGTTTATACCCATGATTCAATTGGACTTGGAGAAGATGGCCCCACACATCAACCCATCGAACACTGTTCAATGCTACGCTTAACACCTAATCTAAATGTGTGGCGAGTTGCTGATACCATGGAAGCAGCCATTGCTTGGCAACATGCAATCGAACGCCATCAAGGCCCATCTGCCTTGTTATTTTCACGCCAAAATTTACCCCCCTTAAATCGCAGTGATGAAACCATTCAAAATATTGCTAAAGGTGGCTACATTCTTAAAGATGTCGCTAAGCCAGAAATCATTATCATTGCCACAGGCTCCGAAGTCTCTCTCGCACTCGAGGCGTGTGAAAAAAATGATAAAATACGAATAGTTTCGATGCCTTGTTGTGAAGTATTTGATTCCCAAGACGAACAATATCGCGAACACGTTTTACCCAGTCACATCAAAAAGCGCCTCGCCATAGAAGCAGCACAGGGTGATTATTGGTATAAATATGTTGGCTTGGATGGTAGAATCCTCGGCATTAATCACTACGGAGAATCCGCACCCGCCTCTAAGCTTTTTGTCGAGTTTGGATTTTCAGTAGAGAATATTCAAAATATAGTAGCATCTTTTTAATTGGAGAAAGCGATGACAATAAAAGTAGCAATCAATGGTTATGGTCGCATTGGACGTAATATTTTACGCGCACATTACGAAGGCAATAAAAAACACGATATCGAAATCGTTGCCATTAACGATTTAGGTGATGTTAATACTAATGCCCATTTAACGCGTTATGACACTGCCCATGGCCCATTTCCTGGCGAAGTAAAAGTCGAAGGCGACTTTTTAGTAGTCAACGGAGATAGCATTAAAGTGTTAGCCGAACGCGATCCCAATAAATTACCTTGGTCAGAATTAAAAGTCGATGTCGTCATTGAAAGTACCGGATTTTTTGCAAGCAAAGAAAAAGCGCAAGCTCACATTAACGCAGGTGCAAAAAAAGTCGTGATTTCAGCGCCGGCTGATGGTGTGGATGCGACGATTGTTTTTGGTGTAAACCATCAAGTTTTAAAAGCCAGCGATACCATTATTTCTAATGCTTCTTGCACAACAAACTGTTTAGCACCTTTAGTTAAACCTTTGCATGATGCAATTGGTGTGGTTAATGGTTTAATGACAACTGTTCATTCCTACACTAACGATCAAGTTTTAACAGATGTTTATCATAAAGACTTAAGACGTGCGCGCAGTGCTACGCATTCTATGATCCCAACAAAAACGGGTGCTGCTGCAGCTGTCGGTTTAGTTTTACCTGAATTAAACGGAAAACTAGATGGTTATGCGATTCGTGTTCCAACGATTAATGTGTCAGTTGTTGATTTAACCTTTGAAGCCAAGCGTTCAACCACTGTTGCTGAGGTGAATAAAGTCATGCATGACGCAGCTCATGGCACATTAAAAGGTATTCTTGGATACAATGAAGCACCGTTAGTTTCTATCGATTTTAATCACAATCAAAATTCTTCAACTTTTGATGCCACACAAACAAAAGTCATCGATAAAACCGTGAAAGTTTTATCTTGGTACGATAACGAATGGGGTTTTTCAAACCGTATGTTAGATACCACTGTTGCACTAATGAAAGCATAATCAAATAAATGATCCCAAGAGCAAGTCTTTTGGGATCATTTCACATCTATTCTTAATTTCGCTTCAATCATACTATCGGGTGCTAACCAGGTCACACCTTCAACCGTATTCATTGCATTAGGAAAGGCCATCCACGGTTCGACACAAAAAAAAGATTTTTCAGGTATGTGGTATAACTGCAAATAATTGAATAAATGCGATTCATCTTGCATCGATAAATGTAATCCATCTGAAAATTCAATCTGAATTAAATTATCTTCACTCAATTGTAATAAATTTTCATTAATCTCAGGGGTGGATAATGCAACAGGCAAATGAAATAGTGGCTTCGTGCCAATAATATCAGTTAACTGCTCATTATATTGTAAAAGTTTAGTAGGATGGCAATTTAAGAAAGACTTATTTTTATTAGTCACAGCAAAATAAGGATGAAATCCCGCATAAAAAGGCAGCGGGTTTTTGCCTAAATTATAATATTCCTGATGACAAAATAATTGTGTTTCAGTGATTAGATAATTCAACCGAACTCGAAATTTAAAAGGATAGACTTTAAGTGTTTCAGGCGTAAAAGCTAATTCGAGTGTAATTCGATCAGTTTCATAAGCAACCACTTCCCAAGGTAAATAAGGGGCAAACCCATGAATGGGTAATTCATAACACTGACCATTATATAAATATTGACCATAGTGATCATTGCGTGCGATACGCGCACAAATAGGAAAAATAAAAGGCCAGCCACCAATTAAATCATCATAAGTTTCATCCCAAAAATTCTCATGACAATATAATAATTCTCTGTCTTTGAATTTGAGCGAAAATGCCGTGCCACCTTTTTCAGGAACAAAAGACATGCGACTCTCACCCTGTTGAATAGTATAAACAGCAAAACCATTCATTTTTTCCATATTGGCTCCATCATTGTAAACCAGTGTTAAATTATTCGCCCACAAGCGCTAAAAGTTAAGGTTAGCTAGTTTACAACAAAAAATACCGATAATAAAAAAAGCGTACCAGGGGGCTAGTACGCTTTAGATAGTCACAGATCCTATAAGGATGGATTGCTTACTTCAGGGATGGGGGTCGGACCCGTGACTACCGTTACTCACTTTTGAATGAGCCTGGGGTTGAATCTTTTGAATCTTCATCATTTTATGGGTTTTACTATGTTGCATAGCAAAGGCACAAGGCATCATCAGTCCACCACCAAAAAAAGTTAGCATCACTGAACCCAATAAAAGATGTTTTAGTTTCGTAATCATTTCACTGTTCCTTATTTTCAAATTTTCATCAAGATATAAAGACACTCTTGCTTATGAATTCTGTTAAAAGAAAAGGAGAGTTGACGCAGCATGTTTCTCTCCTTTTCACCAGCACTCAAATAGTTTTATAACCTATTGATGATTTTCTCTTTCATATTGTTGTTAGTTAATCGTATTTGTTTTTGTTATTGTCGAGGGTAGGATAATCGTAATTTGTAACTTCCATATGTCAAAAAACGCTAATCTTGTAACAACGATGTTACAAATTTTTCGGGATTATTACAGCGATTTTCAGTATAATGCGTGCATAAATTAATATACGTTGATGAAAGATAACCATGGATAAGCGAATTCATATCCTGTTAGTCGATGATGATCCTGATATTTGCCAATTACTCAGTGATTTTCTCGGCAAACATTGTTACCGGGTGTCGACTTGCCACAATGGCGATGACATGCAAATTATCCACGATAGAGAAAAAATCGATTTAATCATTCTTGATATCATGTTACCCGGTGATGATGGTTTTACTTTATGTCGGAAAATTCGTGAAACAGCTGCCACGCCCATTATCATGCTAACTGCCGTCAACACTGAAACCGATATGGTCGCAGGCTTAGAAACAGGCGCTGATGATTATGTCGCAAAACCCTTTAGTCCCAGACAATTATTAGCAAGAATTAAAGCGGTTTTACGCCGTTCACGTCAAGCAATCACATTACCTCCCGAAACCAATAATAATACCGAAGGCACACTTTCACCATTACCATTAATTAAATTTATGGAATGGACACTCGATCAAAATAAACGTCGTTTACTCACCCCTGATGGTTTAGTTGTACCACTTTCAGCGGGCGAATATGATTTATTGTTAGCCTTTGTTAAAAATCCACAACGCGTTTTAACACGAGATCAATTACTCGATATTACTCGCGAACGCGAAGCGGTGCCATTTGATCGCACCATCGATGTGCAAGTCGGTCGGTTACGTAGAAAAATTGAAGAAGATCCTAAAAACCCGCAAATCATTAAAACCATCCGTGGCGGAGGTTATCAATTTGCAACAAAAGTCGATGTAGAAGTTAACTAAATATGCTAAATAAAATACGCTTATTTCCAAATAGCATGGGGCGACAAACATTTTTGTTGTTATTTATTGGTTTTATCATTATTCAAAGTATTGGTTTTGTCATTTATAACATGTATCACAGTTATATCTTATCAAGCCCTGGCCGAAATGAAATTGCAAATCGTGTCACCCAAATTGTTCGCATCGCCGAAGTCGTGCCACGTGTTGAATTAGATCATATCATTCAAGCCGTCAACAATCGTGATTTGAATTTATCACTCTCTGACAAACCCATTGATGATGCCATGCAAATCAATCACATTTTTCCACGACAATTACATCGTTTAATTGATAATTTTAAAGGTAATACTTTTCACCTTGCACTCCATCTCGACGAAGGTCCTTGGCTTAATATTTCAGGCTCATTTATTCAAGCCAACAAATTAATTATTTTATCCGCGGCATTAATTTTAATATTAATGGCCGGTGCTTCCTTTTTATTATGTGCTTGGGCGGTTAGACGATTAGCCATTCCTCTAGTGAATTTTTCTAATGCGGCAAAACGTTTAGGTATTGATGTCAATTCCCCACCATTATTAGAACAAGGTCCAATGGAAATCAAACAAGCCACGCGCGCGTTTAATCAAATGCAACAACAATTAAAAAAATTATTAACTAATCGCACACAAACTTTAGCGGCTATTTCTCATGATTTGCGTACACCTATTACACGCTTAAAATTACGTGCTGAAACAATTGAAGATCAAACCCTTTACGAAAAAATTATCGATGATTGTCTCGATATGGAAGAAATGATTAATGCGACATTGGCTTTTGCCAGAGATGATCATCATGAAGAACTCATGGAAAGATTTGATCTCAACGCATTACTCGATTCAATTTGTAATGATTTAATCGACACCGGACGTGATGTCACCTACGAAAGTCATGATACAAGACTTCCATTTTACGGTCGCGCAAATTCTTTAAAGCGCGTGTTTAATAATCTCATCGAAAATGCCATAAAATACGGCAAAAATGCCAAAGTCACTCTACAAAAAAATGATGAAAACATTATTATCGAAGTCATCGATGAAGGCCCAGGTATTCCCGAAAAAGAATTAGAAAAAGTATTTGAACCTTTTTATCGCATTGAGCGTTCCCGTTCAAAAGAAACCGGTGGCACAGGATTAGGTTTAGCTGTCGCTCGTGAAATTATTCGCGCACAAGGTGGCGATGTCGTCTTAAAAAATCGTGAAGATGAAAATGGCTTACAAGCGATCATCACGTTGCCAAAAGCGATTCATCCTGCGAGTATGAGTTATTAATTAACTTTAGTTATATACTGCCATCAGTAGAGATTAAATACATCCTTAACTGTTATTAGCATATTTCTAATCTTGTTAACTTAAAGTTTTATTTAGATTTTTATAATATTTAGAAATTTATGTTGTGGACTAAATTCAATTTTAAATCGACCGGAGATGCCATGATGACTGACAAATTGTTGCAAAATATTTGCCGGAAATTCCACTCGCTGCCCATCAATACTTAAGCAAGAAACGGTACGCGCACTCCCTTGATAATATTTTAAATACTCCTCTTCTGAGATAGTAATATCGACAATAATGGCTTGTTTATTCATCACGAAAATTTTTTACAAACGTTCTTTCATTTGCAATTGCCATTTTAAATTTTCACTAGAAAATTTATCTTCGCCTTGAAAGGTTAATTTAACTCTACCACCATTTAATAACACAACTTTAAATTCCGGAAAAAATGCATCAAATTTATCTGATTCCCAATCCCATCGAGTTTTATTAACATTTAAATTAACTTTTTTCTGACACAACGCCCAAAAATGAAATGATTTTAAATCTTTAACGCTCGCAGGATTTGGCGCATCGTCTTTAAAATACAATGTGAGTTTTGCAATATCTGAAGTAGCGCCAGGTGAATCGTAAAAAGAACACTGTATTTCGTTAAATTTTTTATCCCATTTCATCACCACTTTTTTAATCGTCACAGTTGTACCATCACATTGAAATGCACCTGAGACATTCGCATATGCACCAACAAATAAAAAACTACAACACACAAAGATGAAACTAATCCGTTTAGCAAACATGAACATTCTCCTAATTCACAAGCCAACAATTTTATCACAACTAAAAAGAAAATAGACGCTTGACACTCAATCACAGTATGGGAAAATTTTTTGATGGATGCTTTGTTTCAACAAGGATTGATCTTATGTTTAAAAAAAATCTTATATTATACGCTTGTCTTGCTTTCTTATTTTCAGGCATAACCAGTCTGACATATGCAAATACAGATACTCAACCCACCACTAATCATTATTGGTGGCCAAATCAACTCGATTTAAGTCCGCTGCGACATCAAAATCCCAATAATAATCCACTGGGTAAAAAATTTAATTACGCGAAAGCTTTCGACAGTTTAAATCTTAATGAAGTAAAAAAAGATTTAGCGAAATTAATGACGACCCCCAAACCTTGGTGGTCATGCTTTTGGTAAAGCGCATGGCGCGGCTAATCCTAATAAATATGTTGGCCCTGCTCCAGAAGGTGCGCCTATTCAACAACAAGGTTTGGGCTGGAAAAATTCATATAAAACGGGTGATGGACCCAATACGATTACCAGTGGTCTTGAGGGTGCGTGGACAGTCACACCCGATAGATGGACGCATAATTATCTACAAAATTTATTTAACTTTACTTGGAAAAAAACAAAAAGTCCGGGCGGTGCAATTCAATGGACCCCGACAGAAAAAAATGCAGCGAATTTAGTACCAGATGCTTATAATAAAAATTTACGTCATCCACCAATGATGTTTACCACCGATTTAGCACTCAAATTTGATCCAAGCTATAAAAAAATTGCTGAGAATTTTCTAAAACATCCTAAAGAGTTTGATAAAGCTTTTGCAGATGCTTGGTTTAAACTCACTCATCGTGATATGGGTCCACGTTCTCGATACTTAGGAACACTCGCGCCAACCGAAACAGTTATCTGGCAAGATCCTGTCCCACCTATTAATTTTAAATTAGTTAACGAAAATAATGTGAAAGAACTGAAAAAACAAATTCTTTCCTCCGGTCTCACGATTCCAGAATTAGTGAGAACCGCCTGGGCTTCAGCGTCAACATTCCGTGGAACAGATATGCGAGGTGGTGCTAATGGTGCGCGGATCAGATTAATGCCACAGAAAGATTGGCCTGTTAATGATCCTAAAGAACTTAACACGGTATTAACAAAATTAGAAAAAATCCAACAACAATTTAATCAAGCGCAAACCGATAATACAAAAATATCACTTGCTGATTTAATCGTTCTCGCTGGTGATACAGCAATTGAACAAGCGGCTAAAAATGGTGGTGTTGATATTCATGTTCCATTTACGCCAGGCCGAACGGATGCAACGCAGTCAATGACCGATGTAAAATCCTTTTCTTATTTAGAACCCAAAGC
>CAYGUK010000033.1:0-37450 GCA_964352985.1 uncultured Legionellales bacterium | reverse complement strand
GGTTCATCGGGTTCATCGGACTCATTGGGTTCATCGGGATCAATTTGCTCATCAGGTTCGATTGTATCATTTGATGATGTTTGTTGTTGGGGATCGGTTTGCGGATTATTGCTGCTATTTAGTATATTAACACTACTTTGTATCTTATCTGAATCAAATTTAGATAAGATAATCGTGCTCTCAAAACGGGAAAAGATATTTTCAGCAAAACTATTTTTATATATATCAATAAAGTTTAACGCAGAAATATCGAGCGATATAGGTAATATGGCACTAAAAACATGAATGTTGGGGTTATTGAATAAAATATCAATAGTAAACTCATTGTTACTTAATGTTAGAATTGTACTCGCGTTGAATTCGAATTTAGCTGTAGTATCGACATTAAAAGCCAGCTTAATTTGATCCATACTGGGAACAGGCGCCATTTTGATTGGTGCTTGAATACTGTTAGTAAAAGTTGAATTATTAGCTGATTTTGTCAAGTTAATGTTTAAGCTATTTTCAGTAATAACAATGTTACTAGCGGGGAACATTTCATAACTTTGATCCATAATAGCAACATTTTTTGTCATAAGTTTTAAATGTGATTGTTGATTATTTAAGCTTACAAAGAGTTGATTAGGTTCAGCATTTATAGATTGCACATAATTTGAATCATTTTGCCCGATGAACACCAGTTGCGTCATCTCTGGGTGGAACGTAACCGGTGTGTGATTGACAGATAACTGAATAGGGATTTCGGTTGTTTCATAATTTGCCAACATTATAGACTGTTTTAAATTAGCTGTGGCCGCGACAAGATTGGTGCTATAAATTCCACCTAATTCAGTATCAAAATGAACATTTGACTGTGAAGATAAGTTGGGGTGATATACAAGTTGAACATGATCTTCGTTAAAGCTAATTTCATTAGAATTGGGCGTAGCAGGGGGGACGCTTTCATTGTTTGAAATATCAGATATGTTTATTATCATAATCATGATTATTACTACTAATCATAGTACCTTCAAATTCAGCAAACCAGTTCTTGTCACTTTATAGTATAGACCATGCGGAAAAAAATGCATAATAAAAAGAAATAATATAACATATTGATAATTAATATGATTTATAAATTGGTATAATTTATATTTCTTAAATAGAATTCAATAGGATAACGCTAGTCTAAAATTAAAGGGTTAACACAATAATCAGTGTTGGATTAATACATTTGCAAGGTGTTACCAATCCATGTTCCAAAAACTGTCAATCCGCTATAAGTTAATGTTGATGATGATAATCGCGACTAGTGTGGTGATTCTAGTTGCGTCATTAGCATGGCTTTATTTTGATTGGAAAAATTTAAAAATCGAAATGGTCGAAGATTTAAGAAGCTCTGCCATGGAATTATCGTTGAACTTAAAAAAGAATATCGAAAAAAATGACAAGAAAAAAATCTTAGCTTCACTTTCTTCGCTTAGGGATAATTCTGAAATTATATCTGCTTGGGTGGTCAATGAAAAGGGGCAAGCAATTGCGAGTTATATAAGATTATCAAAATTTTTAACTGAGAACCAAGAGCACGCACAAAGGAATGAAATTAAGAAAAAAATAGAGTATTTAAGAAAATCAGGAAAAAACCATATATATTTTCCTACTTCTTTGATATTAGAATATCCGATCACTTTAGATAAGAAAAAAGTTGGTGAAATTTACATTTTCAGTAAAGTTAATAAATTAAACCAAAGAATTTACAATCATGCTCAAATTACTCTCTTTATTGTGTTACTTTCAATGATTATTGGACTATTTTTAGCGTTTAAAATGCATCGTATAATATCTGATCCCATTGTGAGTCTCGCTAAAATTATGGATAATGTTAGTCGTAAAAAAGATTATTCTATCAGGGTGACGAGTGCTTATCAGAAAGATGAAATTGGTGATTTGATATGTGTTTTTAATGAAATGCTTGCTGAAATTGAGGGTCACATTCAGCGGCATGTAGATGACAAAAAAGAAATTAGTCATTTAGCTTATTATGATAGTTTAACCAATTTACCTAATCGTCGATTCTTTTTAGATAATTTAACAAGTGCACTACAAGATTGCGAGAAAGAAAAAAAACAATTAGCAGTCATTTTTTTAGATCTAGATAAATTTAAACAAATTAATGATAGTTTAGGACACGATTTTGGTGATGTGCTTTTAAGGAATGTGACCGCACGTTTGTTAACCTGTTTGAGTTTTAAACCGAGAAAATACAAGCTATCTAAAGAAGTTCAAAAAGACTATTATCTTCACCCATTGGCAAGATTAGGAGGTGATGAATTTACTATATTAATTCATGATGCTAATATTGAGAGAGTGAAACATTTACTCGATAGAGTCATTGAACAGTTTAAACTACCTTTTATTATCAATAATAAAAAATTAAAATCTTCCGTTAGTATTGGTGCGGCATTTTATCCTCATGATGGTGATAACCCCGAAATTTTAATTAAAAATGCAGACGCAGCAATGTATCATGCTAAAGAGAGTGGTGGAAATGCCTATAACATTTTTGAAAAAGCGAATCATTCTGAAATGATTACCAAAGCCATCTTGCGCAATGATTTACTTTCACCAAACATTGAAAATGAATTAGATGTGAATTATCAACCAATCATTAATTTGTCTACAGGTCAAATATGTGGATTGGAGGCATTGGTACGTTGGCAACATCCAACACAAGGTTTAATATATCCCGATAAATTTATATCTATTGCAGAAGATACTGATGCCATTAATACTATTGGAGCTTGGATTTTACATCGTTCTTGTGAGCAAACTGTTTTATGGCAACAACAAGGTTTTGATAATTTAACGATTGCTGTCAATGTATCAGCAAAACAGTTTGATAATGAACAATTTTTATCTTCAGTAAAAAGAGTGATTCGTGAAACAGGTATCAATCCAAATTTAATACACCTTGAAATAACAGAAGGATTATTAGTATCTAACAGTAATAAAACAAATGTAATGCTTTATGAGCTACGCGCAATAGGAGTGAAAATATCGATAGATGATTTTGGAACAGGTTATTCTTCTTACAGTTATTTAAGTCAATTGGATTTAGATATTATTAAAATTGATCGTAGTTTAATGGATGGCATTCATCATAATTTAAATAAAAAAACAATTGTTCAAGGTATTGTTACCATGGTTCATGATTTAAAGATGAGAATTGTTGCTGAAGGGATAGAGAATGAAGAGCAATTGGCTGTCATTAAAGAATTAAATGGTGATTTTGCTCAGGGATATTATTTTAGTAAACCTCTTAACACCGAGAGTATTACTGAGTTGTTGAAAAAGCATAAAAAGTAATTAATGTGATTTTATTCAGCTGGACTTTATTTGGTATCTAATAAAATAAGGTTACTTTTCTGACATTTTTTATAAATCTTACGACTGATGAAAAACTTTCTGATTGGTGTGAGTTTTATCTGTTGAGATAATATGGGAAAATTTTCTTTTGCGAGTTCATTTAATGTTGCCAATTTTAATTCAGTAAAAATAAGAATGGGTGACAATTGTTTTATTTCATTAGGAGATAAATGTTTCATCGCAGTTGAAAAATGCTCTATTATAAAGCTCGTTTCTTGCTGGCAAAAGGTGAGGAAGTTTTCTACTTGTGTTTTCGTTGATAATTGAGATATGTTTAATTGATATTTTTCAGCTAAATCATCAGGGATATAACAATATCCTTTATTTAAATATCGTTTAATACTAGTTAGCAAATAATATTTCCCTAACCCTTTGCCAAGATGAAAAGTAAAAGCATCTTGTTGACAAGATAGAATTTGTAATATGACTTGAATAAAAGGACAAAATGTCATTTCGATAAATTTATCTAATTCTTGCTCATCGTGAAATTGAGAATGAGATAATTGAAATAAAAAACCATCTATAATTTCAGAAAAGTAAGTTGAGATATTTAATTCTGAATCGAGCTCATGTAATGCTTTTAAAATTGGATGGCGTGGCTGATGTTGATATTTTGTGACTTCTTCTTTCCACCACATTAATTTTACTCTGGCAACTCCTGGATCTTGACATTCAAGTACAATTTGCTGAACTTCTTGCCAAAATGCAAACACATATATTAAACACGATTTTGCCGGTTCTACACTTTTTAATAGACTATAATATAAAGTTGACCCAGGTTTTACAGTTTTTTGTATATAATATTCGGCGTTATTCATTTGATGCTAAATTCATTAAATTCGATATCTTTAATTTTTTTTACTTGCACACTAAATACTTTTGCCATCGGAGGACCTTTTTTCAACCAGGCTACAAGTTTTTGTAAGTTTTCTTCGTCGCCAGTTGCAATGACTTCGACATTACCGTCTGGTAAATTTTTTGCATAACCTTTGATTTGTAAATCATAAGCTTCTGTTTGAGTTGACGCGCGAAAAAAGACACCTTGTACTGTCCCACTGATAATACATTGAATCGTGGTCATTAATTTTTCTCCAATTGATTATTTTTTAATTCTAAAATCGGTGTTGCTGAAGGTAAATTCATCGCATATTCTAATTCGGATTTTGTTTTTGGTCCAAATAATTCACCGACAATTTTACCCTTGGGTGAGATTAAAAACGTAGCCGGTAACGCCTTGATATTCATTATCCCAAGCGCAAAGCCAGGATCAGAACTTAACATTGGATAATCAATGCCTTGTTGTTTCACAAATTTTAGTAGATTTTGATTCGACATGTTATCAAAATTAACACCCAAGACAACTGCAGTAGAATTTTTATGCGCTTTATAAAACGCATTTAATTCTGGAAACTCTTTATAACAAGGTTGACACCAGCTCGCCCAGTAATTCAGAACAACCCATTTCCCCTGATAATCAGATAAATTAATGGTATTTCCATGAATATCTTTACCCAGCGGTTTTTCGCTACATGCCGTTATTAACACTATAAATGCAAACAAAATAAAACTTTTGGTGAATTTGCCAATCATGATAATCTCCCTGATCTTTCGCTTAGGCATTATAAGAAAATCTTACCAAAATGGGAAAATTTTTGTTACACTATCTGCTTGTGCAGACTTGGATGGCGCGAGATGAAACATAAAATTGGGATTTTACTCACAAACTTAGGTACCCCAGATAATCCTGATCCATCAAGTTTACGGCGTTATTTGGCTGAATTTCTCAGTGACAAACGGGTGGTTGAAATTCCAAAACCCATTTGGCAAATCATTTTATACGGTGTCATTTTACCCTTTCGGAGCAAAAAATCTGCGAGACTTTATCAGCAGATTTGGCAAGAGGAGGGGTCACCCCTCTTGATTAACATGAAAAATTTAACTAATCGTTTACGCGATTTCTTTAAGTATAAAGAATTAGATAATGTTGTTATAGAGCTAGGTATGCGTTACGGCAATCCTTCTATTTCAAGTGCCCTTGAAAAGTTATCTCAACAAAATATTAGTCAACTTATCGTGTTACCGCTTTATCCACAGTATAGTGCGGCGACAGTTGCTTCGACGTTTGATAAAGTGAGTGACTGCCTAAAAAAATGGCGTTTTATTCCAGAAGTGAAATTTATCATGGGTTATGCTGCTAACAACGATTATATTGATGCTGTTTCCCAAACTATTTCTCGCTATTTAGCAGAGCATCATCCTGAAAAATTATTATTCTCATTTCATGGTATTCCACAGAGATCAGTTGAATTAGGTGATCCTTATTATCAGCAATGTTTGCAAACAGCCGATAGCATTGCTAAGAAACTCGCACTACCTGATGATTTTTGGCATGTTGTTTTTCAATCACGATTTGGCCGTGCCACTTGGTTACAACCTTATTGTGCCGAGACATTGAAAAATTTACCTGCTGAAAATATCAAGCACATTGCCATAGTGTCACCGGGTTTTTCAGTTGATTGTCTTGAAACATTGCAAGAATTAGACATTGAAAACCGGCACTTGTTTATAGAGGCTGGTGGATTAACTTATGATTATATTTTCTGTTTAAACGATAGCAATGCTCATGTTTCCATGTGTTATCAGTTAATAAAAAGTTCAATTCAAGACGTTATGTCGTTTGATAGTGTTCAATAATTTTTTGAAAATCATTGGCAATACTGGTTGCTTTATGCGGCATGGAAAAAACAGCTTGTAAATAACCTTTGGGATTAAATAACATCACTTGCCCGCTATGATCCATATTATAAGTAGAATATTGACTTAAATTTTCGCTTGTTTGTTTACTAAACATGATCCCTAGCTGTGTTGTTATTTCTGTTAAATTTTCATTTGTGCCTGTTGCACCAATAAACTTGGTATTAAAAGAATTTAAATAAGTTGCGATTCTGGCTAAGGTATCTCTTTTCGGATCAATTGAAACAAAAATAAATTGAGGCATGTTTTTTTGATCAATCTGGGCGAGTTTTTCATAAACGAGACTTAATGTCGACATCGTTGTTGGGCAAATATTAGGGCAGTGAGTAAAACCAAAAAAAACAAAAGTCCAATGATTTTTTAAATTACTATTATTAAATACGCCACCCGTAGTTGCTCTAAGCTGGAAAGGCGTTAAATCTTTTTCTTGAGAGATATAAGTACCCGCTTGTAACTTAAATTCAGTTTGTGAGGTGGGTTTAAAACTCGTATGATGATTTAGCCAAACTGCGTAAAGCGCAGCAAAAACAAGAACACCAATAAACAAAGTACCTTTTATTAAACTTGAGTTTTTTGACTTCACTATTTAATTTCCTTAGATTAAACGATCGCTATATTTCGATTGACTAAAAACGCAATAATTTAGTGTAACAATGATTAGTAAAAAGATAGCTGCAAAACCATTATGTGCAATTGCAACAGGAATTGGGAGTAACCACTCAACATTTAGTACACCTAGTGCAAATTGCATGACGCCAATTATTACCATGGCTAATCCAATTAAGCGTAAACCTCTGGCTTTTTTACTGAATAATAAATTTAATGATAATAAACCAAAATAAATGACAGAAATAAATGCAATGTAACGATGAAACATTTGAATGGAAATTTTTGCGTTTAGACCCATCACGCCACCCATATAATTTTGACCAACTGGCGCAAGAAAATCAAAACCCTGATGAATATTCATGTGAGGAAAGAGTTGCCCGTGACAAAACGGAAATCCAGGACAAATCAAGCCGGCATAGTTAGCACTTACCCAACTGCCCATAAAAATTTGTAACGCAATTAATACTAATGCTCCGATTGACCACATGCGAAAACTTCGCCATTGTGGTGAATGAGTTTGAGGTGTTTTAGCGAATTTTAGTGTTAAGAACCATAACAAACCAAGCAAAACCATGCCCCCAACAATATGTGCCATAACGACAAGTGGTAGTAATTTTGTGGTTACCGTCCACATGCCCAGTAACGATTGTAAGACAACAAGTAATACTAAAAGTGAGCCAACAAATTTCGTTGCAGCGCTACTTTGAGTGCGAAATAAATTAATGCCTGCAATAAATAAAATTAAAATTCCTAACGCAAATGCAAAATAGCGATGAATCATTTCAGTCCAGGCTTTTTGTAATTGAAAAGTGCTAGTTGGGAATTGAAGTTCAGCCTGATGAATTGCTGTATGTGATTTAGGAATCATAAAATGGCCATAACACGTAGGCCAATCAGGACAACCGAGTCCTGCATTATTAAGTCGAGTATAAGCGCCCAATACTACAACGAATGTTGCAACTAATGTTGCGAGTAAAGTTAATTTAAACAGAAAATGTTGTTTAGCCAATGTTAGATACCCTTAATAAACGTTTAAGATCAGATAAAATACCTGTTGGATTTAATGACGAAGGATAATCCATCATGATATTCCCGAGTGGATCAACAATAAAAAAACCACCATCTTGTAAATTTGATGCTTTCGATTGAATTAACATAATTTTATGTTGTGACATTACCACATGAAGCGTGCCAGGATAATTTTGTTTAATCTTATTTGTTAATTGTTGGGTGAGTTCTTCTGGTCGTGTTAATAATAAACGTTTGACTCGTGACGCATTAATACCTAATGCCGTCCGAATTTGTCGCATTAAATATAAATTATGTAAACAATTTAAATCGCAAGTTTTTGGCGCGAGATAGACGATTAACCATTTTCCACGTAAAGGTTTTTGATCGAGTGCTTCACCTTCAGGATTTTTTAAAGTGAAAGTATTCAAGTCAAAAGGTGGAGAGATTAAATTACCGTGGTTGATCGTATCTTCTATATAAATACCACCACTACGATAAAAACACCAAGCAAGGAAAATAGGGGTGACAAAAAAAACAATAATTAAACCAAAAACTAAATAGCGCGTTGACTTTTGATTAGTCTTTACTGTCTTCTGTTTGCTCATCTGTTGTCTGCTCCTTGCGACGAATGCTGAGTACAATATATAAAATAAAGGTGACGATTGCCATGGCAAACCATTGTATAGCATAAGCTAAATTTTTATGGGGACTGCTAATGGTTGGCGTCCAATCTCTAGCAAATCCATTTGGATCTTTTTGATCGAGTAACACGATAAAAGGATAAAGATCTTGTTTGGTCGCCTTGGCTAATTGAGGAATATCAATCGCCAAAATTCTCATCGGCCATTTGCCCGTTGTTTCGATAACTTGATCTGGTACGTAAGGATTGTTGGGTGGGATACCAATTAAACCCGTGACGGTAACCATGCCAGAGATATTTTTTATGACAGGTAAAGATTCTCGATTTTTGCCAAGTGGGATCCAACCACGATTAACATAAATCGTTTTCTCACTGTGCTCGGGTAAAAATAATGTTAATACTTGATAGCCAACTTGTTTTTTGTGAACAATATTATCTAATAATAAATTTCGATCGTTTATGTAATGTCCCGTCATGGTAATGGGAAAATAGCGCAAATCAGGGCCTAAGGTTTGAATTTTATCGAGGGTAATGGGGGTGCTATTTAAGCGTGCTCGATAGACGTTGAGTTGGACTTTTTTTTGTTCGTAACGTGTGAGTTGCCACAATCCTAATGCAACAAAAGTGCCTAATACAATTAATGCAATGAGGGTCCAAATAAGAGAGGGTTGAAATGATTTAGTGCTGGTTACGTTTTCATTGCTCACAGTGGTTTTCCTTACCCCGCAAAGTGAAAATGATTCACTTTGTTAATCCTGAAACTCTGACAATTATACCATTCACTTTATACAATGGGATAAATTAAGCAAAGAGAATTTTGCAATTTTTACCATTTTACTTGTGAAGAACTTGTTCTATGTTACTAAATTATGGAATAAATTTGTAGTAGCTTTGTGCGCTTGCTTTAATTTTCTTGACGAATTTTGCGAGTTTATTTTCACTTTTTAAGTATACATCTATGCTTACTTAAATATATTAAAATAATTGTTATCATCTCACCCTTCGATGATGTCATTTGGGAAAGCGAACTGGTGCAATAGTATCAAGAATACCACAAATATCAGGAGAAAAAAGTTTTGACTTTTAGATGATAAGGAATGCTATCTATTTTCAAAATCTTTAGAAGAGTTTTTTGATTAGGGTGAGAGATAGTGGTTATTTTTTCTTTATATTTAAGCTTACCCTATAAAAATCTGAAGGTGTTGGGTAATAATTTTTTAAAAAATTGAGGTATAACAATTTGTAATGCAATACTTTTTATTATATTTATAAGCTTATTTTAAGTTATGCTAGCATTCTTTCTTGAGTCTTTGGGATCATTATTTTTCAGGGTCTTAAAGTGAAACAGGGTTCTGCCAATTCAAACAATTTATGATATATTAACGACATGTTGTGAAATAATGGATTAGAGATCATGGCGATTAAAATTTTCATTGGATTGGCTTTTGTATTTATTATTTACAGCTTGTATAGTGCGCTTTATTCGCTAGTCAAATATCAAGGTGATGATTCGACTAAAATAGTCAAAGCATTAACCTGGCGTGTTAGTTTATCTTTGCTTTTATTTTTATTTATTATTCTATCCTACGAAATGGGTTGGATAGTGCCTAACACCTTACAATTTATGCATTAAGCTAAAATTAAGTTAATGAGTTTAACTGTCTTTATGCTAATTATCCTCATTTTTTCTGTGTGTTATCAGAGCATGATGTTGAATGTTAGCTTGAATTGTATTATCAATTAATTCATCAATGTTATCGCTATCAAAAGTAATAATACGAATCTATTGATTTTCTTCTGACGAAACTTGGGCTTATTTTTGTTGAATAAGTCAACAATCTTGATTTGATATTTAAAAAACGCCTTATGTTTTGCTGCGACTAACTCAATCAATTGATTGACAATTTTAGAAAATAAGTGGGCATAGCAAAATACCATATTATTCCTAAAGCTTGTTGTGCGAAATGTTAATGCTAACGGTGCTTAGGTGACAATGATTTTTGTTGCATTGTACCTTCTTCCTTGATCGTTTTAGCTGTCTTTGGTTTTTTTCTACTGCTTGGTGGTTTAGGAAAAAGTGAGGAGGGTGTGAGACTCTCGGAATGCCTTTTTCTTTTGTGCCCGGTTTTTTCTGGTGATGAAGCTGGGCTATAGATTTTCATTAATGTGTGAGCGGCTTGTTGCCAAGTTTTTCCTTGGCAAGGTGTAATAATAAAATAAATTTTTGCTGTATTCGTTGACTCAGGTTGTATCCTAGCGGCTTCACATCCTAAACAATAAGTCTGATTACGATGTCTTGTGGATCTATAATTTAATTGTTGTAAAGTATTACTTACCATTTCCATAATCGATTTTGCGTTTGTCCAACAAGGTTTTGGACTGACTTTGATTTGACAAAAAAGTCGTGGTGAGTTTGTTGTAACATCAATGGCAAATTTTATGGAGTGATTTGAAGGTGAGATATTATTGGTATCTGAATCAAATAAAAATTTTAAATGGCTATAATCAGTGTTGTCAAAAGTGTCTGGTAAATGAGTGGTGAGTAAATTGGCGATATAAGTTTGATATCGAATAGTGTTTTTATGCGTTTGACTTTTATTGTTATCGTCCAAATCCAATTCAGGCGTATCTTCTAAATCTTGCGTATCCATAGGTTGTGAATCGAAAGCGCGCTTTGCAGCCACTTCTCGTTGCAAATTCGCTTTATAGCAAGTCCACTCTGTATTTAATTGTGTTAACGTTTCGTGACTCGATAAAATAAATCGTGTTAAGTTTGGCTGGGTTGTTAAAAATCGATAAGTTAAATCGATACATTGTCGACGTTTGGGTGTAGCACTAGGTTGTTGGATTGCCGGGGGGCGAAGCACGTCTGCAGATTTTGTAAGGGTATCAAGTAATAGTTGCTTTATACTTTGTTCACCTAATATCTCATTTAATTTTTTTGTATAAGTTTGGAACTTATGAAGGTATTGTGCCTCTGCATGGGCGCTAATCCAGGTGTGAAAGGATAAAACTGTTTGACTAACATATTCTAACTCAATAACTTGTTCTTGATTAACAATACTCGCAAATATACTATCCATGCATTCTAAGAGTAAGTCGGTTGCTGCTCTTGCGTTTTTATTAACACCTGCCGGTAAATGATGTTGTTGTAGTTTTGACAGCACATGTTTTGCAGTTTGTGACATTTAATCGATCCTTTTTCTATTTAGCGTATCAATAACATAATCAATTTAGATAATAAATCGTAGCGTTTTAGCATGATGAAAAAAATATTAATACCTATGTTTTTTAGGACATGTTGTTTTATCCGGAGACATATTTAAAAAACTATCCGAAAATTAATGAGGGATTTTTGATAGGTTGCTAACTGGGTGAATTTAACTCACTTTATTTGATTGAAAACCACGATCAATTTACGTTGAATTATTTTATCGATACTTTTAGCAGAAATAGCAACAATTAGTAGTAATATTGAAATAAAGCTACCGATTGCGACACCGCCTGCAATATCATCACCTGGTCTAACGATGACTAGATAAGCAACAGAAGGTAGAATATAAACCATTAAACCTATGGAACAACGTTTTATGTTATTTAAGGCGATGATTGATTTAGTAGAAATAAAATGATTTTGTCTGAAGTGACCCAATAATTTAAAAATTTGGTATAGCATGACAAAAAATACTATTGAACCTAAATAAGCATAAACTAAAAATGGATCATGGAAATAGATTTGATATAAGGTGGCATGTGCATTTCTACCTTCGATGTTAGGTTCCCAAAGAAGAAAGATAAAAACAACTACGCCAAAAATGATGGTTATTATTTGCAAAATAAAAGCACAAAGTTTTTTCATATCAATACAAGTTTTTATGTCTATAATGTATTTTAATCGACTACTAGGCAGTTGTAAATTTATCTGGTAGTGATTGATTTAATTCTTTTTCGAGATGTGATAAGTAATCAAGCTGTTGCAGATAATTCGCAAAGTCAATGAAATTTAAATTCAGAGTTTGATAATTTTTTCGATAATTTAGTAAATGGTCAGCGATATTAATGTTTGTAAGAGGTTTTGAAGATTGTTCTAATAGTAAAATTAAATTATCAATGAATTGTTGTAATGGAAAATTTAATTTCTCATAAAACTCAAAAGGCGCATCATTTTTAGTGATTAATTTACATAACCTTAAGAGGTGTTGATGCTGCATAATTTGTTGTTGGAAAGCGGGTTGGTGAAAAAAATTAATTAGCATCGAGTTGAAATTTTGTTGAGCTTCAATTTGATTTAAAATAGACATTTGATTTTCATGTTGATGTTCTTTTAATCGATGTAAAAAATCGATAAATAAAAATTTGTTTTTATCTAAGCCTTCTTGTAACCATTTTTTCGGATGACTTGGCCAGACTAAAAACGAAATAATTAAAGACACAATCACACCTAGATAAATTCCTGCAAGGCGTTCTAGAGAAGGATCGATGCTAGTAGTGATAACATTATTAGTTGAAATTACTGCAATCACAAAGGCGACTGCGCCTTGCAACGCCATATAAGAATAACTCGGTTTGCCATGAATAAAATAGCCAAAAGCAAAAGCCACAATCGCTAAAGTCAAAATCATTGGCAAAAAAGCATGGGTAAAATAACTTATGCTGATTATTCCTACTATGCTTCCTATTAAACAACCTAAAAAACGTTGTTTTGCTTTATCAATGGAACTCGCAACATTATCTTGCATAATGACTAAATAACTTGAGACGACACCTATCATGCCAGCATACCAACCTGAATATAACCAAGCATAAAAAGTTGCAACACATGTTAAACCGACTTTAATGCAATGTTTTAGCAATAAATTTTTATTATCAAAAAAAGAAATAGTATGTTTATTTAATTCTGTTGTGTCTAAATCTAACGTGTTAACAAAATATGAGCATAAGTTTATCCATTTATATTCTTCTAACACAGAAATCAAAGGGTATTGTTTGGTTTTTCCTGATGCTCGGAAAGTTTGATAATAATCAAGAATTAACTTATTTTTAGCTTTTAACATTTTGTGCTGTTTTTTTATTACGCTTAATGAAAGCGAGTAATTTTTTACATGAAGGGCAATTTCTACTAGTAACTGCTGAATTTCTTTTTTTAATACAAACAGTGTTTCTTGTTTGTTTTCTGATGAGTATTCAAAATTAACTAAATATAAATGAATGAGTTTTAGGTTTGATAAGCAAGTTTTAGCTTGCAACAGCCAGTGAGGTTGCACTCGGCGATCATTTATCAATGCTAATTCATTTTGACAAACAGTAAAAGCTTGTTGAAAATTGTTTTTGTTAATGATTATATTTTCATTTTGGTTATCTAATGTATGAGCTAATGCTGTAATTTCATCGGCGACCAATTGACAAACTGTTACTAAATGTTGATGAAAAGCCACATAAAGATTGCGTTGTCGGGTAGTAATTTGAATTAACATCGCGATTATACAACCGAGAATGATTTCGCTCGATCGCCAAACGGCGATATGAAAACTTAAATTACTATCAATTGAAGCGGAAATTTGCACCATAAAAGCGGTAGCCCCACCTAACATCCAAGCATAGGCATAGGGGCTTCGATAACTTTTATAAGTTGCAAACGCGGCAATCGAAAAAAGTAATAATATATAAAGCCATGGATTATTGATGGTATAACTTGTTGTGACTAAACCCACAAACGCACCGAAAATAGTACCCATAATTCGTAACAGGGCTTTTTTAAAAGCTTGTTGTGGATAATCAAGAATAACGATGAAAATAGTTATTAACGCCCAGTAAACATTTTCCAGGCCAAAATATTCACCAATAATAAAAGCGGTGACGCACGCTAGCGCTGTATGAAGGCTTTTTTCAACGCGATAATTCATGATGGATAAATATTCTCGCGCTGGCACCTACACGTAAAGGGTAGTTGGGATCAGGTTTAACAAGATTAATACGAACTGGAAAACGTTGTTGTAAATTGATCCAATTTTCAGTGCGTTCAAGATAAGGTAATACAGAATGTGCCACACCAGAAGAAGCCTGCCGACGATTCACTCCCCAAGCGACACCATAAACTTCGCCAGTAAATAAATGGCCTGGATACATGCGTAACCAGATACTCACTTTATCGCCAATTTTAAATTCACGAAGATCTGCTTCTTTGACTCTGGCAAATACCCACCATAAATTATTATCAACTAAACCAAATAAGGGTTGTCCCTCAGTAGCATAATCACCGACATGAATATCATCTGCTGTGATCATGCCATCTTCTGGCGCTAATACTTTTGTGTGCGCTAAATTATATTGCGCTTGTTGGAGTTTAGCTTCTGCTATTTTAACCGGATCGTAACTATTATCTTTGCCAAGTTTACTTTGTAAAATGATGACTTGCTGTTTGGCATTATTGAAATTTGTTTTAGCTTGTTGAAATTGATTATAAACGCTAGCTGCTTTTTCTTGTGAGGCATACTCTGCTAAATTGTTATAGCGTTGCCATTGTTTTTGCCAATAATCCATCGTTAATTGTGTTTTTTCGATATTGATTTTAGCTGAGACAATTTCCTGCTCAAGCGTTTCCTTTTCTTGTTTAGCATTAGCGAGCGTGGCTGTTGCTAGATTGAAAGCGTATTGATAAGGCCTCGGATCAATTTCAAAAAGAATTTGGCCTTTTTTCACTTTTTCTAAATCTTTCACATAGAGATTCACAATATGACCACTTACATCAGGCGTAATATTGATAACATAGGCTTCAAGATAAGCATCAGATTCATAGGTATAAAAATGATTAAATATGAAATAGGCAAGTGTTAGAACAACCAAAATGCTAATCGCAATTAACCAATATTTTTTCTGTGTTCTCTGTGCTGGATTTGTCATGCTAAACCTTAGTTACGGGTAACCGTGTCAAAACTCTAGCCCTATTTTAATCGCGATTGTGACTATTGAGCAATAGGGGGAGAGTAAGCACATTAAATATATCAATATTATTTTTTATTTCTACAATATTTTTGGTAATTTGTTTCAGGTGTAAAAAAAATGCTGAGTTGTAATTTAATGAGTAAAATTATTTTATAGAACTAAAATAAAGCAAGCGATAAAACAATTACTCATGGTAAATGAATAGTAATTTGATAAGCCATTCCTTTAATTTGTATTTTTCAATTTAGCTGGTTATAGCCAATAAACAAATATAAATAAACCTAACCAAACGACATCAACAAAATGCCAGTACCAAGCGACAGCTTCAAAACCAAAATGATTTTTCTTATCAAAGTGGCCACGCCAGCATCGGATTAAAATAATAATTAGCATGATTGTACCAAGTGTGACATGCAGGCCATGAAATCCCGTTAACATAAAGAATGTTGTACCATAAATACCAGATCCTAACGTTAAACCTTTTTGAGTATAAGCAATATCGTATTCGTGAATTTGACAAGCTAAAAATATAATCCCCAAAACGATTGTGCAAATCATCGCAATAATTAAATTTCTACGATTATCTCTAAGTAGTGACCAATGAGCCCACGTAATCGTGAGACCACTTGCGAGTAAAATAGCAGTGTTAATTGCTGGTAATCCCCAAGTTGCCATAATTCCTTTTGGTCCCACAAATTGTGCGGAATCGGGATTTGTTAACATTGGCCAAGTTGCTTTAAAGTTTGGCCATAATAATAAGTGAGTCAATGGTGAGCTTTCTTGACCATGTCCTGCAAGCCAAGGCACAGTAATCATTCTCGCGTAAAATAGCGCGCCAAAGAATGCGGCGAAAAATAAAACTTCAGAAAAAATAAACCAAATCATGCCCCAACGAAACGATTTGTCAACTTGATGATCATATAATCCTGCACGAGATTCTTGGATCACGGCACCAAACCAACCAAATATCATAAAAATTAAAAGGAAAAATCCAATGCCCATTAAATAAGGCCCATACCACTGACCATGTAACAGTTGCGCGAAGCCAAAGAAAAAGCAGAAAAGCGCGATAGAACCAATAATCGGCCAGTGACTAGGTTCTGGTATATAATAACTACCATGATCATGTGACATGAGTAACACCTCTTAATTGTTACAATATGAATTCAGCTAAATCAATTCATAAAATTTGAATTGATTAATTTATTTTACCTTTCACTTTTTTCAGCGTATTTGCTTTGGCGATATCAAAAAGTGTATACGATAAACTAATAGTATGAACATCTTTAGGTAAGTGGCTATCGATATGAAAAACCACAGGCATTGCCATTTCTTTTCCGGCCGCTAAGGTTTGACGTTCAAAACAAAAACATTCTGTCTTCTTAATGTATTTTGCTGCTTGACCAGGTGCAACACTTGGAATTGCTTGCACTGTCATATCATGATCAGAATTATTTTTTGCAAAATAGTAAATCGTTTTATTTTCACCTGGATGCATTTCGATAGAGGTTTTTTGTGGCTTAAATGCCCAAGGAATTTTTTCATTCGATACAGTTAAAAATTCTACGCGAATAGAACGTGTTTTATCGATAACATTGCCTTGATAAGCAGTAATAGGATTATCATTTGTTTTACCGTTTATACCTAATACTTTACAAAATGCATTATATAAAGGAACCATTGCAAATCCGAAACCAAACATTAACACGACAAAGGTGAGCGTGATAATGAGTAATTTGCGATTACTTTTTCTACCTTGGTTTTCCATGGTTAAAATGATCCTTCTTCATTATTTAACAACAGGTGGTGTATTCCAACTGTGATAAGGAGGGGGAGACGATAATTGCCATTCCAAGCCTTTGGGATCATCCCAAACTTTATCACTAGCTTTTTCACCCCCGCCAAACGCAGTTCTTAAAATGTTGTATAAAAATAATAGTTGTGTGAAGCCAAATAAAAATGCACCGACTGTTGCAACAGCATTAAAGTCTGCAAACTGTAATGCGTAATCAGGAATGCGTCGTGGCATGCCCGCTAAGCCTAGAAAATGCATGGGGAAAAATGTCACGTTTAAGAAAATTACTGTTAACCAAAAATGTATTTTGCCTAACTTTTCGTTATACATGCGGCCCGTCCATTTGGGTAACCAATAATAAATAGCAGTCATAATTCCCATTAATGCGCCGGGCACTAATACATAATGAAAATGCGCAACCACAAAATAAGTATCATGATACTGATAATCTGCAGGTGTAATGGCTAACATCAAACCCGATAAACCACCAATGGTAAACATGATCACAAACCCAATTGAAAATAACATCGGTGTTTCAAATGTGAGAGCGCCTTTATACATGGTGGAAACCCAGTTAAATACTTTTACCCCTGTTGGTACGGCAATCAACATGGTTGTATACATGAAAAATAATTCAGCGGATAACGGGATCCCTGATACAAACATGTGATGCGCCCAAACAATAAAAGAAAGTATCGCAATAGAAGCGATCGCATAAACCATAAAATCATAACCAAAAAGTGGTTTACGACTGAAAGTAGGAATGACTTCTGAAATTACACCAAACGCAGGCAAAATTAAAATATAAACTTCGGGATGTCCGAAAAACCAAAATATGTGTTGAAAGAGTAGGGGATCTCCACCACCTGAAGCATTAAAAAAACTGGTACCAAAATGTCTATCTGCCAGCATCATGGTGACTGCGCCAGCTAGTACAGGCATTACTGCAATGAGTAAGAAAGCGGTAATTAGCCAACTCCATACAAATACCGGCATTTTCATCCACGTCATGCCTGGCGCACGCATATTAAAAATTGTCGCGATAATATTAATTGCACCCATGATAGAAGAAAATCCCATCATGTGAATCGCGAATATTAAAAAATCAGTCGACGCTGGACCATAAGTCGTCGAAAGTGGTGCGTAGAAAGTCCAACCAAAATTCGGCGCAGGTCCGGCCATAAATAAAGTAGAGCCTAATAGTGCGAAGGCAAAAGGTAATATCCAAAAACTCCAATTATTCATGCGAGGTAATGCCATGTCAGGGGCACCAAGCATAATGGGGATCATCCAATTAGCGAGTCCAACCATCGCAGGCATGATGACACCAAAAACCATAATTAAACCATGCATGGTTGTCATTTGATTAAAAAATTCAGGTTGCATGATTTGTAATCCAGGTTCATATAATTCCGCGCGAAGAATTAATGCCATGCCACCACCAACAAACAGCATGATTAAGCTAAATAATAAATAAAGCGTACCGATATCTTTGTGGTTTGTGGTAAATACCCATCGTTTGCAAAACTCAATAAAGCCATGTGTTTGGGGATAGCCATCATGATGACTACTTGTTGCACTGTGACCCATTATTCTCCCTCCTCATTATTCCTTATCTTTGCGACTTCCGAAGGTTGTACTATGCCGCCAGCCTCTTTACCATATTTTGCTTTGTCATCATTACCCCAACTATTACGTTCAAAGGTAACAACTGCTGCAATTTCCGTATCATTGAGTTGCGAGCCAAAGGCTTGCATGGCAGTGCCAGGAACGCCATTTAAAACGACACTAATATGAGAAATAATTTTTCCAGTTGTAATTTTACCAGCAACAAGTGGTGGGAATGTTGGAGGCATGCCTGAACCATCTTCTTTATGGCAAACAGAGCAAGTACTTTTATAGACGGTTTGTCCCTTGTCCATTAATTCTTTCAACGTCCACGTTTTCGTGAGTGATGATTTTTCAGTATTTAATTCTTTTTTGAGATCAGCATTTTTAGCCAATACCCATTTTTCAAATTCAGCAGGAGTAACTGCTTTAATCACAATGGGCATGAAGCCATGGTTGACGCCACAAAGTTCAGCGCATTGTCCACGATAAGTGCCAGGCTTATCTATCCAAGCCCAATTGTCATGAATAAATCCTGGTAACGCATCTTTTTTAAATCCTAATGCTGGTACCCACCAAGAATGAATTACATCATTTGAAGTAATTAAAAAGCGTATTTTAGTATGAATAGGCAAGACGAGTGGATTATCGACATCTAATAAGTACCATTTACCTTTGGGTGCTTTATTGTGAATTTGATCTAATGGTGTGGCGAGATTACTAAAAAAACTAATATCTTGATCAAGATAATCATATTTCCATTTCCATTGATAGCCGGTGACTTTAATGGTGATATCAGCCTTCCCGGTATCCTTCATATCTATTAAAACATTCGTTGCAGGAATAGCCATGATCACTAAAATAATAAAAGGGATCACCGCCCATAAAATTTCAACCGTGGTATTACCATGAAATTGCGCAGCATTCACACCTCGAGATTTGCGATATTTTATTAACGAAAACGTTAACACGCCAAACACAATAATTCCGATAGCAACACAAATAAAAAATATAATCATGTGTAAGTCATAAACATCCTGACTAATTGGGGTGACACCTGGTGTCATGTTAACTTTCGATGCGGTGTTATCGGCAAATGCGAAAAATGGAAAACAAGTTACGATACTGATGATAAACATGCGAATGGCACTTCTACGCATCATGTCTCTCTCCGTGTGATGCATTATGTAATGCTAGAACTTTAGGCCTAATTCCATTGTAAACCGAATTGTTTGAATTTAATAGGGTTTAATTCTGAAACCATCATTTGTTAGTTTTTTAAAAAACTTACTTTTACCAAAGTGAAAAATCTTTTCCATCACTTGATTGTTGCGCCATATATTTCACTGCTGCTTGAATTTGTGGAATGCTACATTCGAGACAAGCGCCTTTTATGGGATGGAGTTTATAACCCTGAATGGCGCGTTGATACAAGACGGGAATGCCTTCTCTTAATAATGGTTTCCATACGGTTTTATCACCAATAATTGGCGCGCCGTATTTACCATTACTGTGACACATCGCACAGGAATGATTATAAACTTTTTTACCCATCACTAAGGTGCGTTCCACTTGTGGAGGAACATTAGATTGAGTGGTGGATTGTTGTTTTGCACCTGGTTGACTATTTGAAACGATATATTTAACAGCATCTCTAATTTGATTATCACTACACGTCATGCAAGCGCCTTTAGGTGGCATGGCATTCAATCCATTTATAGCATGTAGCTCTAAAGTTAAAATCCCCTGTGCAATTCTCGGTTGCCAAGCTTGACTATCACCTATTTTTGGTGCGCCGGCTGCGCCTGAGTCATGGCAAATAGCACACTTACTGGTATAAACTGATTTTCCAATTAATGATTCACCACCTTTCATTTTTATTTTTTTTACTTCGACTGCAGGTACGTCTTTTAAATAAGTGGCAATGGCAATGAGATCTTCTTTAGTTAAATATTTTAAACTATCATGATCGACTTCAGTCATTGGATCTCTAACTGCATCACTTTGATTGAGATTTTTTTCTTTCGTAAATAAAGTCACAATATCTTTTACTGATAAAGTTCCTAAGCTCGCCGATGTAATATTTTCAGCATAAAATTTTCCAACCATTGCGCCACCTAAAAATTGATTACGCTTTGCGGCACCAAAAGAATTTGTCGGCGTGTGACATTGCCCACAATGTCCGAGACCATTTACAATATAATTACCTCGATTCCATAACGGAGATTTGGTTTTATTAAAACGAACTTGACCTTTGTGAATTTGAAAAAATAACACTTTCCAAGCTGCTTGTAAGAAACGACTATTATAAGGAAAGTTAGCTTGAACTTTACGATTTCTAAGATTTACTGCAGGGATAACTTGCAAGTAAGCCCATAGATCTTTTAAATCTTGATCCGTCACTTTATTAAAGTATACAAATGGAAATACTGGAAAGTAATTGCCATTAGGTCCAATCCCATCACGCATTGCGCGCATAAATTCGCCTTCTGTCCATCGACCAATACCTGTAGCTTTATCAGGTGTAATATTAGGTGAAAAATAAACACCAAAAGGCGTAGTAAATGGTAAACCACCTGCGAAAGGTTGACCAAGGTGCTTTGAGTTTGTGTGGCATGCGATACAATCTCCTAATTGTGCAATGTATTCGCCACGTTTAATTTGTTTTGCATTTGGATATTTTGCAAAAACAATTTTAGGGTAGGCTGGATAATTATCACCGTGTTGTGATTGTGTTATTCGATTTGCAAAGCATTGTGGGCTAATGGCGAGTATTCCGATTAATACAAAAGCGAGTATCTTGTACATGTTAACTTATAAATCCCTGTTGAATCACTCATTTATCATCCATCGATTAGTGTACCAGAGTTAACACTAGAAACAAGAATCAATACAAGTTAGGATGTCGAGTTATTTTATTGATGGCAGTGGAATTGATTAACCGTGGAAAAAGTATTGAAAAAAAAATCACAAAGTCTTTTACGTTCAACGTCATTAGTTTCAAGCATGACATTGATTTCCAGAATCATGGGTTTTGTTCGAGATATGGTTATCGCGCAATTTTTTGGTGCAGGTGCCGCGGTTGATGCTTATTTAGTTGCGTTTAAAATTCCAAGTTTTATGCGGCGCTTATTTGCAGAAGGTGCTTTTTCACAAGCTTTTGTGCCAGTGCTTTCTGAATATCGCGAAACGCGATCGCATGAAGAAGTTAGAACTTTTATCAATCACATGTCGGGTTTATTAGGAAGTGTTTTATTAGTCATAACGCTTATTGCAATTTTAGCCTCACCCTTGATTGTTTTTATTTTTGCGCCTGGATTTGAAAAAGGCAGCGTGCGATTTATGTTGAGTGCGCATATGCTGCGTATCACGTTTCCTTATTTGCTCTGTATTTCACTCGCCGCACTGTCAGCTGCTATTTTAAATAGTTATGGTAGTTTTGGCGTGCCGGCTTTTACACCGGTGTTATTAAATATTTCATTAATTCTTTGTGCGATTTTTTTAGCGCCTTATTTTCACTATCCTGTCGAAGCATTGGCATGGGGGGTGTTTATTGCGGGATTTGTTCAACTTGGTTTTCAATTACCGTTTCTAGCCAAAAAAAAATTAATGCCATGGCCCAAACTTCGATTTAATGATGTGGGGGTTAATCGTGTATTAAAATTAATGGTTCCCGCGATTTTTGGTGTATCCGTCGCCCAAATAAATATTTTGATCGATACTATTTTTGCCTCGTTTTTACCGATTGGTAGTGTTTCCTGGTTATATTACTCTGATAGATTAAGTCAATTTCCCTTAGGCGTGTTTGGCGTCGCAATCGCCACGGTGATATTGCCGCATTTATCGCGTAAACATGCTGCAAAATCCAATCAAGATTTTTCAAACACACTTGATTGGGCATTACGATTAATTATATTTATTGGCGTTCCTGCTGCTGTGGGATTATTTTTACTTGCGGGACCTACTCTTGCAACGTTATTTAATTATGGTCGATTTAGTGGTCATGATGTTTTAATGTCACAACAAAGCTTGTGGGCATTTTCAAGTGGGATCCCCGCATTTATGCTTATTAAAGTGTTGGCTTCGGGTTACTACGCACAACAAGATATTAAAACCCCCGTTAAAATTGGTGTTATTGCGTTAATCACCAATACAATATTGAATTTTATTTTAATTATTCCTTTAAAGCATGCTGGATTAGCTTTATCAACATCAATTGCTGCTTGGTTAAATGCGGGATTATTATTTGCAGGTTTAATAAGACGTGGTGTATATAAACCTCGTCAAGGATGGCTCGCATTTTCTTTACGTCAATTAATTTGTAATGTCGTGATGATTTTATTTTTATATTTTGCAAGTAATACCATTCATCAATGGTTAACATGGCATTGGTCAACTCGTTTTAGTCATTTATTGTTTTTGATTATATTCGCCATCATCATTTATTTTATTGTATTATTCGGTGTGGGTATGCGTAAAATTCATTTACGTCATTTTCAAGATGGGAGCGCATAATGAAACTTATTCGTGGTTTACATAACATCAACAATTTTAAACCTTGTATTGCGACCATTGGTAATTTTGATGGTGTCCATCTTGGACATCAAGAAATATTACATTTACTTCATGAAAAATCATTAGCTTTAGCCTTACCAAGTTTAGTCATCGTCTTTGAACCGATGCCAAAAGAATTTTTTCTTGGTGAGAAAGCACCAGAGCGCTTAACTCGATTACGAGAAAAATTCCTCGAATTAAAACAAGTTGGTTGCCAAGAAGTCTTGTGTATAAATTTCAATAAAGACTTTGCAGCAATGCCCGCAGAAAAATTTATAAAAGAGGTGTTAATTGATAAACTACAAATTCAATTATTAATTGTTGGAGATGATTTTCGTTTTGGTCATCAACGTCTTGGCGATTTTAAATTATTGAAATCACTTGGTGAAAAATACGGAATGGAAGTTATCGCAACGTCGAGCATTAAAGTTAATCATCAGCGAGTCAGCAGTTCACTGGTTCGACAAGCATTAAAGCAAGGGCAATTACAAATCGCAAAAGATTTATTAGGACATGATTATTCGATGTGTGGTCGTGTCGCGCATGGTCACCAACGTGGGAGAATGATTGGATTTCCGACAGCAAATGTTTATTTGAAACGTAAAATCTCACCTATTTTGGGTGTTTATGCAGTGACGGTTGAGGGTTTAGCAGAAGGTAAACTGTATGGTGTTGCAAACGTGGGAAATAGACCAACAGTTGATGGGAGTAAAACGCTTCTCGAAATTCATATCTTTAATTTCCACCGTGAAATTTATGGTGAACAAATTAAAGTGAATTTTATTCATAAAATTCGAGACGAGAAAAAGTACGATTCTTTCGAATTACTGAAAAACCAAATTTTGCAAGATGCAAAAGAGGCTAAGACTTACTTTGCTATTGATTAGGAGTAAGTGCTAGTACATTGCTTCACTCGACCTAATAAATCATTAATATGTTCTAGCTCAATACTCGTTGGACTCGATGTCCGAAAGTGTGCTGTCAGCTTGGAGACATCTTTTTGTTTCAACTTAACACAACTGTAGGTTTTACAATCACAAACTGCATCTGTTGCCAGTGCTAATTCTTGAATATAAGAAGTGGTGTCAAATGGAAAAATGGCAAATAATCTTAGACTAAATAACAATGCTGTTATAACTAATAACGCTTTAATAACATTCATAATATCACCCACACAATTTCAATGTGTCACTCATTAACCTAGACGCAAAATTAACGCATAAATTTGATTCATGCATTAATGTTTAATTTTGCAATTACACACTTATCAAAGATAATGTTGTAGGGTTTTGTTCCGCCATCTCAGTAAGATGGTTTATTAGAAGCCTATGCAAATAAAGTTTATAGTTATACAATTTTAAGTTTAGATCAAGATCAGTATTTTGCCAGTAAAAAACCATGAATATTATATAAATTTTTATAAACGTTTGATAACAGTATGTTATAATATAATTTAATGTAAAATTGTATTTGAGTAAACTCACACAAGCTAAAAACAATGACTTAGAATTGTTTCTTGTTGTCTAATTTTTAAAATATTTATATTTACTTATAGTGTGGTTTTATGACAATAATTTAATGCTTCTTTTAATCCATCTGTACTATATTGAATAGCGGTATAGCCATGGAAAGATTGACGATGTTTTAACTGTGCAAAAAACTGTTTTACTTGAAGCAGCGAATGGGTTAAATCCTCAGGAAACTCAACAACGAAAAGCAGAGATTGGGTATTCGTGCGATAGGCAATGATCTCTTGATTTTTGCGATGAACATAAAGATATCCTATAAAATGCCCTTGTCCTATTTTCTGAATTTTTGCTAAATTGTTTAAGGCATTTTCAAATGGTTTATTATCAAAAAATGGAAATAAGACATGAGGAAAATTGGGTGAAAAAACCATACCTCCTAACACACGGCCCTTTGAATCATGACCTGGCATATAAATAAAACAATATTTTTTGCTAGCAAGTACGCTTATATTACTTTTTCCAAAATGTTTAAGATGCTGTTGCTTTGTGGGGTGATTGAGAATTTCAGTTTCATCTAAATCGATTTTTTCATTTTGTGCTTTTTGTTGACTTTTTATTAAAGCTAAATGGATCCACTTCGCAGGTATCGCAAAACCTAAATTTTCTGCCATGCCTGGTCGAAAAATAAATGTGGTGATCCCTACAAGTTGTCCTTCTTGATCAAAGATGCCCCCACCACTTGAACCCGGTGAAATTGATGCATCAGTTTGGATAATAGGACCTTCTTGAAAGGGGCCTTGGCCTTTTTGATGAATATTGGAAATTATGCCTTTAGATAGTGTGCGTTCTAAACCATGCGGTGATCCGATAGCAAATACTTCTTCACCAATTTTAAGGTGCGAGGTGTCGCGTAATGAAATAGGTGTGAAATTCGCATTGGGCACGTAAACTAAGCATAGATCACGTCGCGTATTTTGATAAATGATTTTTGCTAATTTTATTTGTTGTCCAATTTTTATGGCGAGTTGTGGTGGGGCTAATGCAACATGACAATTTGTGGCTAAAATATTAGGGGAAATTGCAACAGAACTTCCTATTACATTGTATTCGCGTTTATAAGCATCAAAATTTATTACAGCATAAACAGACTGATTAACTTTTTGATAAACTGCATCAGCGGTTAACGACCAACTCGTTTTGGATTGAATAAAAAAAAGTATTAGAGTTGAAAGTATAAATATATATTTTTTCATGTTGACCTCTCTTACCTTGTGTTTATTATAGCAGATCATGTCCATTCATGCTTTGTTTTATCTAAAACACAAAATATGTAATATAACGTAATTGTAATCCGAGAAACTATTAATATTATAAATAACCAAAACGTTAAATTAAAAAAGAAATAAGCAACAGGTGATCCCCGTTTTAATATTTCAATATCTGAAACAAAAAAGACTTCACAAGCTCCATTACCCACATCATTGCGATTAAGACTCGAGCGACGCCAATTGGGTGAATGAACTGATCGATAGCTCACTAACATGCCTTTCATATAAAATTGATCACCTACTTTTAAAGAACGTATTTTGTCTCGCACCCATTTTTTATTGGAGAGTAAATGATTATTAGATAATGAGGATCCGTAAAAATGGGGATGATCATTACTAACGTTGATAAAGCACGTCCATTGTTTATTATAAATTGTCCAGTGTTGATAATCACTGGTGCCGAGATTACGCCCAAAAATTGCACACACATCTTTGATGTTTACATCATCTTCATCATATCCCCAAACCCAATCATAAACATCGTTTTGAGATACAATTAATCCCCATAATTTATAATTCGCAAGTGGTTGTATATCGACTCGATTTCCCCGATACATAAATGAAAACGGTTTTTCATTGGTCTTAGTTTGTTTAGGTGATTGCATGACAACTTGTTCGATGTTTTTTCGATCGGGTAATTTATTTTTTTGCCAAAAACTTAATATTACAATGATTAAGGTTATTAAAAGTAAAATATCAATGATCCGGGCAGCTACTAACCAAGCGATGTGTTCAAAAACATAGAGTTTAGATTTCGATAATTTTTTTCTTTCTTTATGATTGTCTGGTGATTTTGGACGAGGTGGGTTTTCAGAATATTTAGCGTAGATAATGCCGCATTGAGGGCATTCCCAACTTTTTACTTTATCTTCAATTTTACGGACGTAACCGCAAGCCGGGCATTCTTTACCCGGCCCACATTTCCATTCTTTGGGGATGTTATCAGACATTTCACATCCATTGCTGTTTGCCTATAGTAATTTTAGTGCAATTTCAGCAACTCGCTTACCAATTGATTTGCAGAGTGTTTTTTCGTGATCACTGATTGGATTATCGCTATTTGTTCCGGCTAAATGACTTGGTCCATATGGTGTGCCGCCTGTGGTTGTCGCATTTAAGGCAGATTCACTATAAGGTTGACCAACGATTATCATGCCATGATGTAATAACGGTAACATCATCGACATTAATGTAGTTTCTTGACCACCATGTAAACTCGCTGTCGAGGTAAAGACAGCAGCAGGTTTATTAATTAATGCGCCTTCCATCCATAAGCTTGCCGTGCCATCAAAAAAATATTTTAATGCCGCCGCCATATTGCCAAAGCGAGTAGGGCTGCCAAGAATTAATCCATCACACTGACGTAAATCATCCAATGTCGCATAAATAGGTCCTTGGTTTGGAATATCATCTTCTGTTGCTTCACAAGTTGTAGAAACAGCCGGTACGGTTCTGATGATGGCTTCTGCGCCTTGTACTTCACCCACGCCGCGTGCAATATAATCTGCCATTTTTGCTGTTGCACCATAACGTGAATAATAGAGTATTAAGATGTTCGACATGATTTTCTCTTCGTTAAAAAAAAAAAACGAGTGTAGCATAAATTTTTTGATCCATTTAAAATAAAATCTTGTTAGGATTGGATTTAATCATGCATATTACAAAACGCTGGTGGCGATTCATTAATTATTTAGGCCAAAGACTCATACAAGATGATTGTAATTTTCGCGCGGCGCAATTAACGTTTACCTCATTATTAGCGATTGTCCCCTTGATGTCTGTGAGTTTAACGATAGTTGCTGCTTTTCCCATGTTTAAATCTTTTTCTGGCAATGTTGAACAATTAATTTTTTCCCATTTTATTGTGGGTAGCGGCAATGTTATTCAAAAATATTTAAGTGGTTTTATGCAACAAGCTGCAAAATTATCAGTCACTGGTTTAGTGGTATTAATTATTACGGCGTTATTGATGATGCGAACAATGGAAGGCGCATTTAATGTCATTTGGAAAGTCAGACGTAGGCGTCGTGGTATTTCAGCATTTTTACTTTATTGGTCAATCTTAACGTTAGCGCCGATATTAATTGGGTTAAGTTTAGCGTTGAGTTCTTATTTATTTTCCCTCCCATTTATTTCTCACACCGCACATCGTTTGGGTGTTGAAACATTATTATTAAGATTATCACCATTTGTTTTAAGTGTTATTGCTTTCACTTTATTATATGTTGCGATCCCTAATTGTCGGGTACCGATTCGTCCCAGTTTAATTGGTGCATTGGTTGCAGCAATATTATTTGAAATAGCAAAAAGGGGATTTACTTTTTACATCACGCAATTTCCCAGTTATAAAATAATTTATGGCGCACTGGCCTCAATTCCATTATTTTTTATTTGGGTGTATTTAACTTGGATCATTGTTTTAATCGGTGCAATTATCAGTAATGCCTTAACTGTGCGCTATCAATTTCAATATGACATTGAGTTAGATGAATTTTGCCAAGCGTATCGTTGGCTAGGTTATTTTTGGCAAGCACAAAAAAAAGGAAAGACCTTATCATTATGGGATTTATTAAAAAAAGACAATGCGCAATATCATGTTGAGCCAGAAAAACAGTTAGCATTACTCATCGATAATCATTTAATCCATCATGTCGGACGCGATCGCTATATTTTAAGTCGCGATTTAAGCACGTTTACAGTGAGGGATCTCTATCATGTATTACCGTGGAAATTGCCACAAACTGAAAATCTGAAATTATCAAAATTAACATGGGATATAAATTTACTCGAGTTGTTAGAAAATTTTGATAAAACTTGTCAGCAAGATTTAACGGTGCCTTTGAGTCAGTTATATCAGTAATGCCTATTATCTCAATAGCCTCCATTATTGGTGACTAGATAATAAGCATGAAAAGCGATAACATAATTTTATAAGAAAATATAAAAAAGAGAATGTTATGGCTGCAATCATCCCCCCCAGCTCAAATTACTATCTTAGGTAATCAAGGTTCAGGTAAATCTGCTTTACTTCAACGGTTTTGCGATGACGATTATACTGATGACACAGAGTCAACGATACTAACCGATTTAAGAATAAGAAATATTAAATTAGGTGATACTGAAACGACTGAAGAAATGAGAATTTGGGATATTTCTGGTGATTCAAGATTCTCAACAATGGCCAATAAATATTTGATTTCCGCAAATAGCTTCATCTACGTAATTGATTTGAATAAGATCGTATCTCTTTTTCTTAATGGCAGAGGAACGAATGAAGGTTTAGAATTTATGGCGAAATATTTAGATAATGCTTTATACCGTTTTTCTGATTGTCAGTCAGAGCCCGAAAACCCTCGTTCTGTCGTGATAGCATTTACTAAATCTGATGAAGATCCTATTTTAACCGTTGAACAACAATCAGATCTGCAACAACGTTTGAGAAACTATTTAGACGACAAATATCCAGCAGTGGTAGTTTGTGAAATTCTATTTACTTCAGCCAAAGAAAATACAGGGTTGTCAGAAGTCTTTCAAGCTGCGGCTAAGTATGCAAATACTCATTCTCAATTCCCGCAAGAACGTAGAAGACGTGCTTCAACTCTTACACTGACTGATAAGCCACTAACTTCTCGACCTCCGAAAAGTTGTTGTTAAATTGACTAAATAAATTTAGAGAATTAATAATTGTTTTCATCAAGAGTAGATTTAATAAAATCACAACGAATTGATTTCTTAATCCTGAACTGCCTGATGTTGCATCCAAGATTGTCTACCCCAATTATTCGGTCCTGGATTTTCCGTGAGTATTTCAATATTTCCACTCGTCGATGTTGAATATTTATATTCTAATTTCGAGGCAGATAAAATACTGGGTGTCTGAATGATTCCGCTCGAGGCCTTCGAGCCACTGACTGCTACATTTTTTCCACCATAAGTTACAAGATCAAGATGAGTAAAATCTTGATCTTTATTTAAATCAAATGGTGAATTTTCTAAGCGTGATCCATTTAATGCATTTAATTCCATGGTCCAACCACTTCCACCAAATTCACACACATCATCGGTTGGAATGGTGGTGACAAAAATAATTTTGCCATTACGTAAAATTGAATTCGTGACTTGTCTTTCACCTAAATGTGCGCCTGTGACCAATCGTAAATCCATATACCAACCACGATGGCTAGGTAAGAGAGAAAAATTTGATGTTACACGAATGATGGGATTATCTCCTGATGGAAACGTTTGTTCATCGAGAATTTGTTGTTGCAATAATTCAGTGCGATTAATCGTTACCGTATGGGTATCAAATAAAGAATAAAAAGTTTGCATGCCACTTAAACTAGGATCATTATCGCTTAATTCTAAATATTTACCTGTACCAAAAAATATTTGCACGCCACTTGGTGAGTTTTCTAATATCCCTAACGTAGGGCGTGACGTTATTGATTGACGATTTCCTGCACTATCTTTAGCTATAAATACAGGTTGGCCTCCGTGCGCGATAGACCAATTCGAAGTTAACGTATCCCTAACATCAAATTTCCATAGATTTCCATAAAGATCACCTGCATAGATATAATCTGCAATATGATCGCCATCGAGATCAGCAATGGCCGGTGTTGCCAAACCATTGGGGCGACCAGTTCCTTCAGGATCTTGTGCAAATCCGACACCCGTGTCAATTTTTTTGATCAATGCGCCTGTTTCAATATCAACAATATAAAGCACGGCATTTCCTGTACTACTCGCATGACCATCTGCTAACGTATTATTGTATCCATTCCCAAAAATGGCAGCCCATTGGCCATTGGCCATTCTCACTATTTGTGGTTGGCTAAATGAATAACCTAAATCTTGATCTTGGCTATCGCTAAATTCCCATAACGCAATATCTGCTGCATTATTTTCATCACTAAATTTTGTTGGATCAGTGACATCTAATGCAAAGAGCGCTTGTCCTCCTTTATTTAAACCACTAACAACAACCGTGTGCCATTTATTATCTGTTGAAAAAAAGACATCACCCACATTGGGATTACCGTCAACAAGATATTCATGAGAGTAATTCGGATCAGTTAATTTATTTAGACGAGAAATGGTATATTCCGGGATATAAGACATTTCAACTTTGCCTGTTTCTGCATTGATAAAATGAAACATCCCGTCATTTGATCCCACATAAAGCATGGCTTTACGGTTAATATTATTTCCTTTATAACTCGCATAATTCTCGGTTGCACTAAGTTCGGGTGAACCTGAAGGCCAAGCCATACTTGAGTAGGGAAACTGTGGATACGCAACATAAACCGGAGAAGAATTTATAATATCGCCTAATACATTTTCTCTATCCCGAAATAAATAACCATTTTGTTTTTCTTTATTGCGATTACCACGAATATACTGCAAACGTGATTGGCCATCCGCATCACTAATCCCAGTTATCGGTGATAAATGTAGCGCGTTTTGATGAGTCGTACCAATATTACCCCAGCGAAATTTTACGCCTTGATTTAAATCTTGACGATAAGTAATAATTTCACGTCCGCTATTCCAGTGTTGAGTATCTAAAATTTCAGCAACATCCCATAATGCACCACCAGGACCTGTGCCTGATGTATCAATTTGACCCGTTGCAGTATTAATTTTAAAAGCGAGTAATTGTCCACTCCATTCAGCACTATTAAATTTAGCTTGATAAATTCGAGTTTCAGAATTTAATGCAGAACTATTTACCGAACTGGATGAAGCAGAACTCGATTTTTTAATGACACTATTAAATAATGCTTCAAGCTTTTTTTCAATTTCATAAATATTTTGCACAAAATAATAATCATCTGGCACACCGTTATTATCTTTATCCCATTCATCGGCACTATCTGGTAATTGATTACCATTTGTATCATCAAAATTTCCATATTTTGACGCATACCATAATGGATTATTTAATATGGGAGATTGACTCACACCACTTGGTGTAAATGTTCGTGAGGTATTTTCCGGTAAAGTGATACCATCATTCCAATTTCCACCCGGTAATTCACCTGGCGGTGTATCTAAAAAATAATCATATTGCGCACTACCTTTACCGCGAACTTCTAAATAAATGCCGTCGTTCGTCGTGCCAGAAATTGCATAACCCATGTGCATGTTTGCGCAGGTTGCCCGATACGTGCTATTTAATGTAATAGTAAGAGAATTATCAGGATTAACCACGTAACTGTATTTCACAATCGCGTCCATATCATGATCAGCGCCTTGTGATAAATCTTCAAAATTAACGCGAAAAACGCCTGAGGTTGGTGTTAACGATTCAACATAAAAATCAACAATGGCATTTGTTGGTTTATAAGCACCAATACCACAACCTGACACAGACACCCCATAAGGTGCAATCGTTACAATTTTACCGCCAGCATTGATGGGAATAGTGGCAACGGGTGAGGCAAATGTCATCGTAAACGTTCGCACATTTTGATTTCCATCGGCGGAATTAATATCGTTTGTAATTCCATAATAAGCGACACTGGCTGAATAATAAGAACCTTCTTTGGTTGGTTCTTCAGGTGATAAACCCCGAATATTGCCTAGACTCGTAATTGTTTTTAAATTGGGTGTTTCATCATTATCAACACCTGAATGGCCAATAAATTTTATTTCACTACTGCCACCTGTTTCATTATTCCAAATTGTTTGACCTAAGTTTGAAACATTCATACCAGACATGTCACCTGTAAACCCACTAAAATAAGAGCCGGGTAATTGATCACTGTCATAAGAAGGATTGATATCCGAAATAACTAACATGGAAGGTTTGGCGCAGCGTTTGTTTTGTGAAACGTCATAGGGGTTTATCCAAGCTGGTTTAGGTAAACCTAGAGTAACATCATCCCCAGTTGTGTAATCGAATGCAGGTGTAGGATTATTTTTTCCAGCGTAGTAGCGTAAAGTTTCATACATCATTTCAGCAATGGGATTCCCCCACGAGCGACATTCACCTTCTTGAAATTTACGATTAAAAATAAAACTACAATTTGACTCATGAACATAAAAACCCTGGAAATTAGGTATTTTCATCCGATCAATTGATTTTGCAATGCCTACGGTTCCAGTAAAAACACCGTTATTACTATTTATTTCATCTGTAAATGAACTAACATTTTTACGTAACACACCCCCCGATAAATTTTTTGACCATGAGCCTGTTAGTAATCCGAATTTCATTGAATCATCTTCACCAAATTTATGTAATAATCCTATGGGTTTTGCGTAACCCGAAGGATAATTTTGACAATTTTCTTCAAGTAAACCACTCACACACACTTTCACTCTAACAAAAAAATTGCTCGGATTGACATTAGGCCCAGAACTACCATTCAACACTTTGTTATCTGCAACCGGTCTTTCAATACTGACCCATTCCCAAATACGATAAGTTTGATTTTGTAAAACTCGCAATAACGGTTCACCGTTACCGCTATTTAATTGCGTGGTATTAGCAAATAAATGACGTGTTCCAGGGGTAGGTTGGCTATAAGGTGTGTAGTCTTCAATCGCATAACCATTAACAGCTGTGCTTTCATATTCTTTACCCCAACTGTGAGCGTCTTGTGGCACAAATGCGCGTTCAATTTCTGTTTCTGTTGTGGTATCAATTGATCGATATCCACCGTAAAATGCTTTACGAATAGCATCCATTCTAGTGGTTGTTAAATAATTTAAAAAATCACCACTCCATTTTCCATTACATTTTTTATCTACAGTTGTTTGAACGGGTTCAAATCGATTATTGGTGTATTCATAACACTTAAAAGAATCAAAATAACCATAGTAATCGATACTTGGAATATAACCAACATCTAAGACACCATCACCATTTAAATCTGACGCATCATTATACGCTTCGTAATAAAGCTTATGATCTTTCCCCATCACGATCATTGTAAGTGGTGGCACTGATTCGGTTAAAAATAACGGTGTATCAGCTAAGTTCAAAGGAGCAGCAAACAGCTGACGATAAAATCCCAAAGAAAATAATACGATTAACCACAAAATGATCGTGAAGAATAAGTGCTTTTTCACAGCGCCCTCCAAAAATTCGTGGGGCGAACATGTGAAATGTCTTATCACATAAACTATGAGTGAATGCCGGCAAGCATGTCACAACACGAATCGCCCAATTTTTCCAATATCCAAGCCAGTTGCACGCGATATTTAAAACAATGTAATGAGAATTTGTTCATTACTAATATGCTTAAAATAGGAGGGAACCTAGCACGGTATTCCATCCATCAAGCATTATTATTATTCATGAGAGTTTGTCGTCGAAACGATCTTGTGAGTCGAATAAAATAATCACGTATTCGTTGGAATATTTTATTCGCTGTGAAAAATCACAGTCTCACCTCACATGAGAATTGTTAAAATCTACGCGCAACAGTTGAGCGTAATATCGTGACCGCTTGTGCCGAAGCACCTGTTGCACGGGTTGTTACCCGATAATAATGTTTACCTTGAGGCACTCCTGCTCCAATCTGCACTGACCCATCTGACACAAAACGCAAATACTCAATAATGTATTGTGGATGAGTTGTGGTACCTATTAGTAAACTTCCATCTAATTGATTACTATTTCCATCCCACCATGTACTATTATTATCCTGTAAGTAACGTGATGGGTCATAAGTGAGAACACAATTACTGGTGCCGCAACCTGTTACCGGTAAAGGTTCTGCCTCTAAGGCTAATATCCAATTTTCACCTTCGGTTAATGCGGCTTCAGCAGCTTGAAATGAAATTTCACTGTCTCGCATATTGGCACTCATTTTTTCTTCTAAAATACTGGATCTGATCCCAGCAGTGCCTAATAACGCTAACACAATTAACATAATTAACGACACAGCTAACGCTGCACCGTATTGATTCTTTGGTAGAGAATGTAAATTAATTTTTTGCATAACATAAATCACTGTTTTACCTGCTATGATGTTCGGTTACGTAACGTGATATAAACATTCCATTGACGACGTGCTAAAAAATCATCAGGGGTAGAAATTGTCGTACCATCAAACGTGTAACCTTGTTTCATTTCATTTACGGCTTCAATGCTATTAATTAAAGCAGCAATATTAACACTGACCACTTTATCCCACTGGTTATTTGAACTCACTGTATTAGCATTGCTAAAGGTATCGGCATTACCATCGCCAGTCGTATCTATACCATAGGTGATTTGGATATTTTCAATACCTTCAATTATTTCTCGTTCCGTGCCATCTAATTCTTGACGATAAAGGGATAGAATTTTGTCACCGGCTCGATTTCTACGGCCCGTATCTTTAACATAAAATGCGAGTAATTCTAAACGCGTGACTTCGGCATCGGTTTGATAAAGCTTTGATAAATCAGGGCTGGTGTTACTTGAGGCATCATGACTTATGGTTAATTGGCCAGTTCCAGCACCAGCAACCCCGGTTGCTTTAAAAATATCAGATCGATGGCAATCAGTAATAAACAACGTGTCATCTGCAGCAAAATCAATACGTTCAGGGACGACTAAACCATTTGTTGTTGACGTCATTACGGTGTTGAGATTGACACTTTCACTGGCGGCTTTTCGAATAATAATAACATCGGTGCCGGGTTCAATGGCATTGCCGGTTATTGAGGTGGTTAGCCAATTTGGCAAACTGGGTTGCCATTGACTACTGCCTCCATCGTAATCGTGACCTGAAATAACATCGGTACTACTAAATGCTAAGTTTTCACTTGGAGATGAAACCAAAATATTGGGTGGCGTGTTAACAAGATTCATGCAACCTTGATAACCGGCGGGTCTAATTTCAAAGGTCAAAAAACGATGTAACATTCTGCCATTTTCTTGAATACGTGCAATGCCTTCTTGAGTTTTATAAGATGCTTTATTACTTATAAAAATTTCCATCACGCCACCGATTAAAACTAATCCCAGCACGCTCGCGAGCATTAATTCAATCATTGAAAAACCATATTGTTTTTTCATTGGACTATCTCTACTGAAATACAAGTTAGGTTAATCAATGGATCATTTCCGCACACGGGGCTCGGTGCGTCATTATTTCGTCTATCATAAGCGATAGTAATAACATAACGTCCACCAGCTAATGTTATCGATCCACTCCCGGATGGAAAAGTATTGGCGATGTTTGTGTTCCAATCATAAGCATCACGAACAGCGTTTTCAGCTGGTGTGCAAGTTGAACAGCCTGGCACTGTTGAAGGCATGCCGCCTGAAAAATTATAAACACCATCGTCCATGGCTTCGGGATTGGCACGCATGCGATCTAACATTTCATAAGCATAAGCATGCGCGAGGCTTTTTAAATAAGCATCATTACTGTAACGAACACCAGTAGTTTGTAACATTGCAAGACCAATCATGCCAACTGATAGCACTAGAATACTGATTAATATTTCAATCATAGAAAAACCTTTCTGCCGAAATGGCTTGATAGGTTTTTTCTTATTCATCAATAGATTGCCCAGCCTAATCATTGAAAACTCCTGACATCAATCTCGTCATAGTCCTTTTGTCAGTTAACTGAGATAGTGTGTTGTGACACAAAATCAACGTCGTACGCGAATTTCAAGCCAAAAGATTTGACCCAACTTTCACAGACGAATTTCTAAGACTTAATAACCACCACAGGCTATTTATATAATTCTCAGCAAATATTAGCTTTTCCACGCTTATATCTTAAAAGTAGACCAGCGTGCATATTATGCAAGTTGATTAGGCAAGTTTTTTCATTTTTGTATACAAGCTTCTTAATAATAAGGCTAAGTTACTAATACCATCTAAGATTCATGCGTTCGATAACACGTTCATAATAAATTTTTGTACCAAGCGAACCATGATAACGGGCGAGTGCTCGAACTAAATTGCCGTTTTCTCTTTTGAGATATCGTTTTAAAATTTTGCAGCCATAACGAATATTGGTGCCAACTTCAAATAAATCATCGTCTTCATTGCCAAGACTATTGCGCCAAAAGGGCATGACTTGCATTAAGCCACGCGCACCACGATGAGAAAGGGCCTCGGGGTTAAATGTTGATTCAACATCTATCATCGCTAATATTAATCGGGGGGCCAAATCATATTCGTTAGCGATATGATGAACCTCATGCAAAATTCTCAAACGTTTGTGATCATCTCTTATGATTGATTTTAAACGATTGGACATATCAACATACCAAACTTCTGCTTGGAATCTATCTTTGAAGCTTGTGGACTCGGCAATGATATTATTGAGTTTTTGTCGAAACGTTGTTTCTCTCGGCGCTTCACTACGCCTAGCAA
>CAYGUK010000032.1:0-38467 GCA_964352985.1 uncultured Legionellales bacterium | reverse complement strand
AAAATGAAATTGCACAATCTGTTGCTGCAAATGATTCGCCGTTTGTAAACTATTGGATGCATGTTGGATACGTGCAAGTTAATAATGAAAAAATGTCAAAATCGTTAAAAAACTTTTTTACAATTCGTGAAGTATTAGATGAATATAATCCCGAAATTGTGCGATATTTTTTATTATCTTCACACTATCGTAGTCAAGTTAATTATTCACCTGAAAATTTAAATGCAGCAAAATCATCATTAGAAAGATTATACACAGCATTGAGAGGATTCGAGCAAACACCAGTCGCAAAAATTGCCAATGAATTTGATGATCGTTTTCATCAAGCCATGCTCGATGATTTTAATACGCCAATTTGTTTTGCTGTGATGTTTGATCTTGTCCGTGAAATTAATCGTCAACGTGAAGAAGATATCAAAAAAGCGAAACTGCTTGCGGGACAATTAAAATATTTTGGTGGGCTAATGGGCTTATTACAAAAAGATCCCACAACTTATTTACAATCTGTTGCGAATCAATCTGGTATTGAAAATGAAATGATCGATTTAAAAATCAAACAACGTGAAATGGCGCGTGCTAAAAAAAATTGGGCGTTATCCGATCAAATACGTGATGAGTTATTAGCACAAGGTATCATATTAGACGATAGTAAGCAGGGGACCACTTGGCGACGCAAGTGATCCAGTTTCGGTTGCAGCTTAATCTGTCGCAAACGTGACGTAGTCATTTTTATCTGCTTGGTACATGAAAATTTCACCTGATTTAATATTAAAAAACCAGCGATGAATTTTTAATTCTCCATTGTCAACACGGCTTTTAATCCAAGGAAACGTTAAACTATTTTCATGTGAACGACAAAGCGCTTGTTTTGCTAAATCATCGACATCAGGTTTGGGTGATTCTATATTAAGTGAAGAAACCCAACGCGATAAAAAATCATTTTGGTGCAAAGTTTCTTGATGTAATAGCGCATGCATGCCACCACATTGACTATGACCTAAAATAATTAAATGTTTTACATTGAGATAACAAATGCCAAATTCCAGTGCGGCACTGGTACCATGTAAACTACTATCTGACTCGAAAGGCGGAATAATATTGGCAACATTTCTTGCGACAAATAAATCACCTGGATTACATTGCAAAATAATAGATGGATCAACCCGAGAATCACAGCAAGCAACAACCATGGTTGTTGGTTTTTGTCCTTCATCAGCAAGTTGAGGCATGATAGTCGGATCACTTGCAATATATTTTTCACGAAATTTTTTATAACCGGCTTTAAATGTTGATGGCATTATTTTTCCCTGACTTTTAAAAGTCGTCCATTATAAAAGTGTTGTTAGATCGATAGCAATGGCTGATAAGAAAACCGCATTATTTTCCCTCCCTATTCAAGATTATTCATCCTGGGAAATTGATAAGTGTATGAAATACTTTAAGTATATTTATATGTATGATTTTGACAAAGGGTTTTTCAGCAACTATTCTTATTTTGAACGATTACAGAAGGTTTAAATCAATGATTAAAAGTATCAAACAAAAATGCTTTATCGCCCTGAGCACGGCCTTATTTTGCATGTCATTTAGTTTTACTGCTTATGCTGCATCTGATGAAGATCCCATTACGAAAATTAGTAATATTGCAGAAAAAATTTGTGGTACTGAAGACATGGATAAAAAAATGAAATACATGGAGAAACTCGAAGCGACGATGAAAGTGGCTGAAAAAAAATATCCTCATCCTAATGAAGATCAGAAAAAAGAAGTCATGGGCGCATTAAACAAGGTAGGAAATTGCATGGGCACAGGGAATGTATTTTAGTATTTGCTCAAAGTTCGTTAAGAGGGGCGTGTAATTTAACGTTCCTCTTTGCAATTGAATTATCGTCTGTCATTTTAACTTAATCTTCTTTGCTTATGATACTTAAAATAATTAAATTCTAAGTAATCCTGATGGCAAGAGCGCAAAACGAAGTTTTTTATAATGTTGAAGACTTCGGAAAAAAATTTTTAGAAGATGATAGTTCCACTCAAAATAATTATTTTGTAATTTGTCCATTAGGCGAGCTCTTAACTTTTGCGAGATTACATGATTATCAACCTTCTCTCGAATCTTTATTTGGGTTGAAACGTTATATCTCATCCCTTAAAAAACAAAATCCAAAATTTATAATTCACCTATTGTTACTTGCAACTAAACGACAAGATGTAACAGAAGTTATTATTACAAATGGGCAAAATAAAAAAATAATATCTTTACCCTCTATTGCTGAAATTGTAAGTTTATATACTCGACAAATCCCGGGTATTGAATGCGCTTTACTTCATGTAGAAAATGATCAATCAAATTTTATTCTTCCTGACGGGCTTTTTACGGTTTTTAACCAACAAAATACGCTCTTGATTTCAAGTGATAGTATCTTGGCCGCTTTCTTTAAGCAAAATTCACGTTATTTGCCTCTTAGGCAAAGAGGTGACTTTGATTCGCTGCCGATAAGATTAGCCCTACAATTAGGTGGTGAAGCCACACTTTGGTTTGATGTGGATCAAACATTGTTAGATGTATTATTTACTCAGCTTAGTAATACAACGGTCTTAACATCAACAGTACTAAATTTAATAATCGAGTTAACGAAAATTTTCCCTATAGAAAAACTTAAAATCGGTATTATCACTGCGCGAAAAAAAACGGATGAAGAATCTGATCCAAACAAAGTCCAAAGTGTTGCAGCGGTACTAGAGGCACTTAAAGAACAAACTCATCATCAAGTTATTATTCCATATGAATCAGTTATATTTACCGATCGTGTTTCTCATCCAGAACAATCTAAAGCAAGCATTATTAAAAAAATAAATCCACAAGGTAACAATTTCTTAATTGATGATGATCTTTTGAAATTGAACATGCAGAAAAATTTGGAATAACAGGATGTCGAATACAAACTGAACCCAAATTTCCGATAAATAAAAAACGTGGCAGTGAATTGAGGCAAGGAAAAAAGGAAAAGCGAGCTAAAACTGATCCTACAAGTTTATCAGTATCATTGACAAAAGCGATAAAACCTAGTCAACAAATGAAGATGGTTGTTGAAGAAGTCAGTGAGTCATCAGCAATCGCCGATAGGACAACTTTTACTTCCCAGAAAAAATAAGTAGGAAAAAATAAAAACTATAAAATATTCTTTACTTAAAGAGAGAAAACTATGTTTGGTGGTCAATTAACATATGTTTATGATAAGAATTGGGCTCTGTATTTGCCCGAACAAGAACAATTGTTTTGGTTTCATGTATTACTTGATAAAATATTAACAATTCATAAAGATCATTTTTATGGTGAAGGGTTACTGCCTAGTAATGGTTACTTTTTAGTGATTCAACGTATTTTCCAATCTAAAAAAAATTGTTATACCATCGTTGTTATTCCTTATGCGAACAATGGTATTGATCATGGGTCACCGATAGGTTTAGTGTTTGATTTTGGAAAAATTAAACTAAACTATTATTTATTAGAATTACAAGCTCATCAAGAAGCGTATTTACAAGAATATCCAGATAGCTTGGCGCATTATCTAAAAAATATTTATTCGACAAGAATAAAATTTCTGGTTAAAAATGGTATCCGGTTTAAATATATAACGCCTAAATTAATCCCGGAACATTTACCGATAGTTAAAAAAGCATTTAATTATAATCAGATAATTAGCCTATTACCTGAGGCAGAAGCTAAATTAAATGAAGAATATAGATTTAGGAATAAACAATTAGAAGAAGAGGACGATTTTGTTTTCGTCGATAACTTAAAAGGTTCACAGGATATCGAAGAAGATTGGGTGACTGTTGATTTTCATCTCCAATCTCAATCATCCGAGGAGGTGATCAAAAACAAAAAATACCGTATTAATGTTCAAGAGAGTGAGATTCCTGTTGATGATACACTCAGGGCTAAAGGTAATCGTCATAATTAAATGAGAGAGTTACGTTTTAAAATCGATTATTTTCTAATTAAATCATCAAAAATACGTGGTGCCCACGGTCTTAAAACAAAAACACAAGCACTGCCCATGCGTTGGTCTATCGATTCACTACTATCTGCGTGACTTAAATCAATAAATTCTTCAGCAAGTAAGCGAATTTTTTTTCGTAATAGTGCGTTTGATTCGGGCGTTAACATACCAAAACGACAAATCATTTCCTCATCATCTTTTTGAAAATTTGATTGCAGAAAATCATTTAAGATATGTTGCTGGAAATATTGTTGAATAGGCCCATTCGGGATCCAAGTAAAACCAGAAGAGATGAGAAGTTTAAATTTATTTTTTGGCAAAAGTTCAATAACTTTTAATTTATCTAATTGTGCAAGTTTATTAATTAATTGATGTTCGCTTATTTTATAATAGTGAATAATGTCTTTATACTGCCAGCGATTGATCACACAGATTGTCACTAAAGTTAACATTGGTTCACTGACAATGGTTTCTTCTTGTTGCCAACTGAGTTGATCAATATGTTTACTTAATTGTTGCATGTTATGAAGAAGATCCGAAAAACTAATGGCTAGCATGTCACAAATTTCTTCCAGTCTTTTTAGTGTGAAATGATTATCCGCAAACATGCGTTTAACACTTGATTCGGCTAGATTTAATTTTATGGCAACGTCTTTATAGGTTTTCGATTGTGCTTTTAAATGTTGTTTGAGCGCTTTTATTAATAAGGTAATTTGCGACATCAATGATCAATAATAAGTATTAAATAATGATACTAAATGTATAAGATAATCGAACTATTGTCAATATGGTTGTATATAATGATTCTCTCCATTATCGTTAGCCCATGTTAAATTTAATTGGAATTAACCATGAATACTCGTAAAGGATCTCATAAAATTTTAATTTTACTTCCTGTTGTTGCGGTGATTTTACCGCTTGTGATTCATTTCTCGCACACCTTTAAACAATCATTAAATAAACAAACCTTGAACCAAATGCAAACACTTGCTCAAAGTGGCGTTAATACTGAAGCGTTAAATAAAATTTTGCTCAATACTTAAAAATTAAAATAAGCAATTTCTTAGGAGACAATTGATAAATTCCTCTTTGCAATAAGTTTAAAATAATAAATAATAAGCAAAAAAAAGAGGAATAAAAATGTTAGGGAAAAATTCATTAATACCTAAAAAAACATTGCCCAGCCAATCATACTTGCGAGCATCTCGTGCAGGCTTTTCCGTGATATGTTTGGGTTTACTCATCACAGCTGTAGTTTTATTAATCAACGGTGGTGGAGATGTCACGTTTTTATTTATTGGTTCCGTTTATGCGGCGTGGGGATTAGCAAAAAGTCATCAGGCTAAAAAGCGTAATGAAATTGCATTTATTCAAACTGAAGTTAGTGAAACTGCTCAATCTGAAGATGGTTCAGACGAAGATCTACCATTAAGAAACAAATTAATCGCCATCAAAAAAGGCAACAATTTACTTTCCATTTTTAGAGGCATTGGCAGTATTAGTACTGCAGCTTTCGCGACTGCTGGCATGACTAATGTGGTGATGTTTGTGGGCAGTGTTACCGTGACTTGTATCTATATCGAAAGAGGAATTGAATTGTGGCAATTTAAAATAGAACGCCAATTACTTGAAAAAAAAATCGCTCATCTTCAAGAGGATCAATCTGAATCGGTGCAACAAATAAAGCAGCGCCATGCGTTGAAGTCATCAATGGGGCTGATGATTTTTAGTGGTTTAGGCGTCGCTCTTATTGCAAGTGGTGTGCCTGTTGGTCTTCAATATCTTCATGATAGTGTGCGATGGTTAAATTATATTGCGCCTGTTTCAATTATTGCAGGTATTACATCAGGTTTAGTTGCCTTAAAACTCGCGCGTCGAAAATTAACGCTTTGTGTAAAGTGTTTAAATCAACTCTCTCATCAAGAAATAGCGAGACCAATAGAACAAACAGAGACAGACCCAAGCTATAAATGTATCGCTTGTTTATTAAATAGTGAAGAAATTAGTCGTTCAATAAGAGCAACATTAGCTCCCACGGCAACAGTATTTTCAATCTTTTCAGGTTTAGTACCACCTGATAAAATTAAAATTATTGGTAGTATCTTAATTACATTAAATTTTTATGAAGTTTTTGTTAATAGTTTTGTGTTAGGCAAGCAAAGTAAAGCGTTACAACGCAAACATGATTTTAAACCTTAGTAAGACAAAGATGCGATTGAACTATTTTTTATTACTGATGTTCTTCTGGTAAAATACCACCTCGATAATGGCCGGCACGCACATCATGATAAATAGGCAAAAAGCTCTCTGGCAATTCTCGACTCGTTTTTGTTGATAACCATAATCGGTGTAAACATCTTTTTAGAGCGATATCTTCAGCATCTTTAAATTCTAGTCTTGAATGTAAAATTTCAAAATTATTAAAAAAGAGTATATCACCTGGTTGTAAGGTAAATTGAACACATAATTTTTCACTCTGTGCCAGTGATTCGAGAAGATCAAGTGCTGCAATTTGTTGGTGAGTCATCTTCGGAACGTCATCAAGTCTTTGAGCTTGATCTATAAGAGGACGTAAGATATTACAAATAAATTTTCCTTGATGATAAGCCATAATGGGTTTGGCATGATAAGCTAAAGCTTGCGTCGTATTAACATTATGACGTTTAAAATAATAAGGTTCATAAAGTAATTTAAGTAATTCAGGCGCCGTTTTTAACATTTCATTATGAATAGAAACAGAACTCACAATTTGCGATTCACCGCCAGAGTGCGCTTTTCTAACACACATTAATCCTGCAACATCACACGGATCATTATGAAACCATAATTTAAAACTGGTATTAGTGCCCCGAGCTCTTTTATCTGAAAATGAATAACCATCATCTTTAACCTGGTGTAAGTGTTCACCCTTCGTACTTTGAGAAACGGATTGACCGAGATAATAACCAATACCTGAAAAAATTAAGGCAAGATCGTTATCATCATATTTTTCAGTAGGGATTCCTTTTACAAAAACAGTACCTAAGCCATTTTCTAACTGCGCTGAAAACTCAGTAAATTTATTTTGTAAAGAGGGTAATAAAAAATCAGCATTGTCTGGGTTTTGTTTATATATATTAAGTGTGTGATCAATTTCGGCTAATTCTGTGTTTGTGAAGTGATAAGTCCAATCAGGGTTATTTTTTAAAGATGAGGCAGTCCATGCCGAAGGAATTGTAAATAGCTCATCAAACATATTGAAAATCTCCACAAAATAAATAATATTTTCAGTTGTAGAATACTATATCGTTAAGAAAATAGAGTAAATAGAATATTACTGGATACCAACAGTGACTTTAATTAATTTTTGATATTGTATTAATCATCTGAAATCATCATCATCACTTAACGACTCGTCATCATCAAAATCTTCGTTATCATCATATTTCCATATTTCAATTCGATGAAGAATAATACCCCAAGCTGAAGCTTTCGATTGAATCGCTTGTTTTATGCTCGATTTAATTTCATTAATTTCTCCGTCATCAATTTTTTCGATATCTTTTGAAACAATATCTTGATAATTTTCTTTTATGTGAGTTATCACAAACGATTTGAAATCAGGTTTCTCAAATGTAGCTAAAAAAGGATCAATGATTTGAGAATAAATGAATACTTCGAATAAATACGTCTCATCTTTTTTATTCTCTTGACGGATAAAATCGACGGGCTCACAAGTTTCTAACAAATCAACATATTTGTATTGTTGAATAACGGGGATTAAAAAAATGAATCCAGAATTCAAGGTTTTTTGATATTTTCCTAAAAATAAGATGATGAGGGCCTGACCTTTATACACATATCGGAATGAAAAAAAGCAGAGTAAAAGTATTATCGTGATAATAAGAACACTTACAATAATGAAAAGATCACTTCCCATTCCCCACTCCTAAAAAATTATTATTACGCTATAAGTTTAGATGATTTAATGGATTTTGCAGAGACTATACAAATAAGCTATTGATATTTGGATGAAGGATTAGCCAAAACAATTGCTCGGTTTAATGATGAATTTGACATGTTGTATGGCAAGTATTCTTATTATTGAAACTAAAGTAAAATTGATCATTTATGTTATATAAATTAGAATCCATCAACGTTTTTTCATGAAAAATTAACAATTAACAAAAATAAGAATTTTAACATGTTTAATTATTTTAAATTTGCCTATGACGATAGAGATATAATCGTCGTTTGTAATATTCCTTTCTATCTTTCAACTGGATTTAACAGTCAATCTCGTGGTACTTGGTTTCCATTTTATGGCGTAGAGATTAGCCGTGATTGGATGATTAAGCCTTCACATATTGGGAGAATGCGCTATTTATCTCAACAGTATGGTGAAAAAACGTTAACGATTTTAAAAGAATATGGTATATCTGATTCTTTATTAAGGCGCTTTGGGAATTTACGAACCATGTGTCTTTCATGTAGTATGGGAGGCGACTTTTGGATGCAAAATAGCGAGATCGAAGAATTTCTAAGAGAAAATTTTTCTAAATACTTCTTAAACGATGAACAGATTTATAAACATTTACATAACGATCCAAATTTTATAACAAGTGATCCTGAACTTGTTAATTTAATTTTACAACAATTAATTGAAGATAAAAAAAGTCGAGTCGGCAAACTCTATGAAACATATAGACCAACATCGCCTAATCCAAGTAGTTAATTCGTAGGATTTAATTGATAAAAATAAACTTGTCTAATTGTAATAAAATGTGGCGAATGAATCACATTATCCGCAATTTCACCAGGCCACTGGCCACCCATCGCCAAATTAAATATAGGATAAAAGCCATTGCCTTTACTTGGATTAAAACCATTTAAAATGGCATTGCCTAAAATAGCATTAGGGGTTGTCGGTTGATTAACATAACTAAATTGCCAAGTTTGATAAAGTTGACCATCAAGAAAAAATTGTAATTTTACTGCGACGGGTGCATTACTATTATTTTTAGTGACATCCCAAGTCATCCCATAGTCATGATATTGACTTAAATCAATATTCGACATTTTTTTAAATATTTCAGTACTTCCACCAACGACATTTGCACCATGAAGTGTTGTTTGAAAATTATTCGTGCCGAGCAAATGTACCCATTCAAAAAGATCAATTTCACCATTTCGTGGCCAACCACCTAAATTTTTTGGTAATAACCAAAAGGCAGGCCAAGCATGATCATTGGCGGACATATAGTTGGGATCCAATTTAAACTCTGCTTCAATTAAACCATGATCACCAATATTAAGTGTTGTGGTTTTACCATAGATTTTGCCTGATTGATAAATCACAGGCCAGCCATAATTATTATTCACATAGGGTTTTGAATTGACAGTCGCATTAATCGAGAGTGTCGAATTTTGAAAAACAACATGACTTGGTACGTAATTTTCTTGTTCGCCATTTACTGAAGGAATGCCATTTTGTTTAATCCATTGATTTTCATCCATAAGATTTATTTTCTGACCACAACGATTAACATGTGTTTGACAATAAGATTGTGGTTGAGTAAGCGCGAAACTCAAACTTACTGTCAATAAACAATAAATTAACCCGAATAGTTTTATAATTGATGGCATTTTCATAGGCGTTTTATTTCTTAGTTGCTTTAAACGAAATATAACATAAAACGATTGTAATTATTCAGCATAAATGCTGAATAATTACCCTGATAATACTGCCTACCCTGGCAAAGCCAGGCTAACGGCACTTAAGGGGATAATCGCGATTCTCCCCTTAAGAATCCCCATCGCGTAAGGAAACGCTGTTCTTTTCAGCGTTTCTACGCTTTAGCTTAAACTTGGTGAGTTACAAACGATTTAAATAAATCAATTTGACAAGAAATAGTGAAATATGCGAAAACTAAAAAAAAGCCTGTCCTAATAATGGGAGAAATGATGGATCATCGTCAATGTATTGAACGAGCAATAGATTTTATTGAAAAGAATCTTAAAAATGAATTCACATTAAGAGATGTGGCTAATGAAGCATTTAAATCATTATCCTACATGCATAGGATATTTTATTTTATGACGGGGTTTACACTCAAAGAATATATCCGCAACCGGCGGTTATCAAATGCTGCTTATTTATTAAAATGTTCTAAACAAAGTATCACCGATATTGCACTAGATTCCGGTTATCAAAGTGTCGAAAGCTTTACTCGAGCATTTCAACAAAAGTATGATCTTTCACCTCGACAATTTAGACATGCTAGCCAAGAGCAACTATTATTTGAGCGTTTAAATTTAGAAACCATCACCTTTGAAAATAGCTTAATTGAAAGGGATTTTAATTTGGATTTAGATTATGTCGTTTTCAAAAATACCACGCTACAGGGTTTTCAAATTCAAACGACGATTGAAGGCGGACAACAAGCCAAAGATATTTGTAATTTTGCAAATAGTATTTTTTCAACAGGTAAATTAAATGAAAATTTTAATTTAAGCATGACAAATATCTATGGTGTCTATACTAACATGACTGATCAAAATGAATTTGATTACACGATCGGTTGTGAACAGGCGAGTAACATAAAAGCATCAAACGAACTTGTTACTCATGACATTATTACCTCAAAATATGCGCGCTTTAGATTAGACAGAAATGATCGTATTAAAGAAGCTTGGCATTATATTTATGGTACCTGGTTTTTAGAACAAGTAGAAAATCGCACACAAGGATTTGATTTTGAAATCTATTTTTGTGATCACACCGATATTTACATTCCAATGAATCATTCATAAGCACTAAATTGTAGACAAAATATCAAGTTTTAGTTTTAAAGCTCAGTTATGCTGATAACGATTATCGAGCTTAACTAAGTTGATAAACATATACCTTAGCACTAAATTTTAACAGATCATTTTGGAGTTTAAGATGTTGCAAGAAAAAGTTGAATTATCAGAAATTAAATTAATTGGGCTGACAACAAGAACAAATAATCGAGATGAAATAGATCCCGCTAAATCAAAAATTGCGAAATTAGCAAGTCATTATTGGATGAATCAAATTGCCAATAAAATCAATCATAGAATTCATCCCGGGATCACATATGCGGTTTATACTAATTATGTTAATAAAGAACATGATGATTATACCTATTTTATTGGCGAAGCTGTTTCATCTAATGCTGAACAAGATCTCAGTATTTTTGAATCGCTTGATATCGTAAAAAGCCAATATTTAAAACTCACTACACCGCAAGGTAAAATGCCAACTATTGTTATCTCCGCATGGCAAGAGATTTGGCAAATGGATCCCGGAGCGTTTTTAGGCAACAGAACCTATCAAACCGATTTTGAAATTTATGATCAAAGAGCAAGTGATCCGAATAATGCAGTGATTGATATTTATCTTGGAATTAAATAATGATTGAGTTTCATGGATGAGCTTTATAACAATAAGTGAAATAGTCATAAAAATTTCGCTTTGATAGCCTTAAAAGAGATGATAAAGTGATGCATGATCGTTTTAATCGCTTAGTTTTGAACATTATGCTGGATAAATTCAATCAATGACAAAACACATTTTTAATACATGGTATCCCATTGCATTTAGTGATGATATTAAGATGAATAAATCTTATGCTATCTCCTTATTAAATGAGCCGTTAGTCATTTTTCGAGATGTGACTCGACGTGTTGCTGTCTTACAAGATCGTTGCCCACATCGTTCGACACCGTTATCGTTAGGGAAAATACAAAATGGCAAAATAGAATGTCCTTATCATGGTTGGCAATTTGATGGAGAAGGTAAGTGTCAACATATTCCATCTTTATTGCCAGATAAAACTATTCCTCCTTATGCAAATGCCATTGCAAAACCAGTGTTAGAAAAACACAGTATCATATGGATTGCGTTACTCGAGGAGCCATGCTCAACACAACAATCTGCGAATATTGATGAATGTTTTGATACACTTCATTCGTGGACGGATGCGGATACGATTCGATTTAATTATAGTATCGATATTAATATTCCGCATGAATTAATGATTGAGAATTTATTAGATCCTTCACATTTACCCTTCGCACACGATGGCACTATTTCAAAACGCAATAAAGCGGCACCCATTGATTTCAATCTTGAACCTGTAGCCTCAGGATTAGCCGGTCAAGCGATTACTTATTATAAAGACAATCAAAGAAAACAAACATTTTATTTTCATCCACCATTTACGGTGTATTTTGATCTTTTCTTCAAAAAATCAGCGATAAGGCAAATTCATTACTGTTTACCTTTAACAAAAACAAGTATGCGCTTAAATAGCATTTTTTATTATAAAAATATGAAATGGCTAAAATGGATACCTGGCATCAATAGACTTCAACAGCGTATGAGTCGCAAAATAGTCAATCAAGATATCGCTATGTTAACCGGACAATATAATAATTTACAATTAAAGGCTAAACCTTGGAATCAAGCAGTGAGTGCGGATAAATTAGCCATGAATTATCGACAATGGTTTAATAAAATTTCTACAGAACATCAAATTTGGTTTGAACACTTTTAAAAAAAGATTAAGGAGAAAATTTGCAACATATAATATTAGGATTCGGTTATTGCGGCTATTATTTAGCTAAAAAGTTATTAGCAAATAATGAACGTGTTGTGGCAATCTCTCGAAGCCAAACTTTTTCAATTTCACATGAAAATTTTCAGCATATCAATTTTGATGTCGGATTAAATTTAAATTCCGCCACTTTCTCAGATGATTCGATTTTATATTATTTAATACCACCACAACAAAAAGGCCAACAAGATGAACTATTAAAAAAGTTTGTCAACAATTTAAAAATACGACCCAATAAAATCATTTATTTTGGGAGTAGTGGGGTTTATGGAAATTCAAATGGACAATGGATAGATGAAACAACAGAAATAAAGCCCCAAAGTGATCGGCAATTTCGAAGAGCACATGCGGAATTGACGTTACACCAATTTTGCGATAAACATGAAATATCATTAGCCTTGCTTCGAGTCAGTGGAATTTATGGGCCTGATCGTATTCCACTTGAAAAAATCATGAATAACAAACCTATCATCAATCAGCAACAAGCGCCCAATATCAATCTTGTTTATGTTAACGATTTAGTGGAAATTGCAAAACGACTAGCGCTTCTGTTGACAGGGATAGAGATATTTAATATTTCTGATGGTCATGCTTATAAAATGGGTTATTCGCTAATTATGCTCGCTAAGATTTTAAATAAACCGATGCCTGAAGAAATCGAGTATGATGAATTTTATAAAAAGGCAAGTCCAATGATGCGTGAGTTTTTGAGTTCTTCTAAACGATTAAATAATCAGAAAATACTAAGTTATCTAACGGATTTTAAATTTGTAAACTTAGAGTTTGGATTGCAACAGGCACTAAAATATAGTGTCAATCAATTAGTATAGTCTAAGGTTTAAAACGAACTGTTTTTGTGGTTTTACGTTTACTTTTCTTCGGTTGTTTAAGAGGATTTAATTTAGCTTTTTTATTTGTAGGCTCTGGAATTGTGATTGGTATTTCTAATTCAAAAGGTTCCTCTTCATCATCGTCGTTTAGATACACACCATGATTTCTATATTTCATTTTAGCTTCGTATTCTCTGGCAGATGTCATTGCAGGTCTATCACGTTTCATCGCTACTTCAATTAACGTGTTAAGGCTTTCTTCGGTATGTTCATAAAGCGCTGATATTATGCGTTTACGACTACGCTTAAAAATGAGATCAGCAATATTCATCCACTGGGTATTTGGATTTTGTAGATAGATACTTTTAATAAAATTATCAATACCTATATTACCACTATTATAATAGTGCGATATCAACACAAGTTTGCTATTTGTAAAAGCAAAAAATCTTGTAGGTGTTTTACTGTTAAAATAAAATAAGTATTCGCTTTGAATTTGATTGAATAGTTTTTGTCTCATTTTTATAGGAACACTGAAAAAACTGTTTACTAAAGTGGTTAATTCATCATGATTATTTTGAAGATATTGACGGTTTAATTTTAGAATTTGTGATTCATATATTTGGTTGTCTTGTTCGGGTTTGAATTTGGAAAAAGCTAAAATATTATGACAGCTCACATTTACTGTATTAAATTCAAAAAAGGATTCAAATATTATATATAAGTAGGTATTAGTCGCGACAATCTTCATTTTATTATTAATATATTGTAATTTTAAAAACAACGTTATAATGGAAACAGTATTTAGTATCAATCCAAAGAAATTACGGTGGTTGATGAGAGTCTGAAACTCTGTAGGAATTGTTTAATTACGCATTGAAATAGACCCTTTTCTAAATTCTCTAACTGAAGAGTTAAAGATAGAGTGTATTAGTATGATAATTTTTTCTATGATTATGCCTGGCGCTTAAGATTTAAATCAGAGATAAAATTCTGTATTTATTATTTGCGATACACGTTTTATAGTATGGTATACTGTGCCATTTTACAGTATAAGCGAAGAGTTTGAATTTATGGAAAATATCACCACCATCATGTATCAACATGTCATTGCAAAAGTGTGTCATTTAGCGAATCAACTGGGTATACTTAATTTAATTCTTGAAGGGAATCAATCAACAACGTCATTAGCCGAAAAGTTTAATTTTAAAATAGCTGGGATGGAAAAATTATTACGAATACTTGATGCCTATGATGTCATTGAATACGAAAATGATATTGCAAAAGCCAATAAAAACACTAAAAAAATAGCGGTGTTCGATTCAGATCATATATTACTGAGTTATAAAGTCTTAGAAGATTTAGAACAATCCTATCGTTTGATGCAACCTGTTTTTGCTAAGGCGTACGGAACAGATTATTTTACTTATCTTGATACTCATGGTGGTACGAAAAAATTTCGTGATTGGTGTGCAAAAACAGCAAGACTTTGGTTACCACCATTATTAACACTGTATCAATTTGATGATGTCAACACCATTGCTGATATTGGTGGTGGTGATGGCACGTTAATGGGTTTAATTTTGCAAAAATATGATCAAATAAACGCAACGTTATTTGATAGGGAGAGTGTATTAAAAGAAGCGTTAAGTACGTTAGAATATTATCAAGTTGAAGATAGAACAAAAGTTGTTGCCGGGGATTTTTTTGATGAAAGCACAATTCCGCCACAGCAAGATATTTATATTATTTGTCGTACTTTACTCAATTGGTCTGATGAAGATGCGATTACAATCATAAATAATTGTGCAAAAGTCATGTCTCATCAAAGTCGTGTATTAATTGTCGACTTTTTTATCCCAGAAAAAAATCATCCCAGCTATAAAACCTTGGTCTTGAATGATTCTATTTTATTAGCCAATTTTGGCAGTGCAAATCGCACCATTAAACAATGGCAAACATTAGCGGATGCGACTTCATTAAAAAGAACAAAATGTTTAATTCATGAAGCCAAAGCAGGCGATGGTACTTTGCCACTGTGTGTGATTGAATTAGTTAGATAAGGTATTATTCTTTGTCTCAATGATATTTTATGGTAGGCTATAACTATTAACAAGGGTAAAATTTCTATCATCTTTTAAAAAGATATCAAAACATGACTAAATCCATTTTATTAGTTGAAGACAATGTTAAGCTATCAAATTTTTTAAAACAAAAACTCCTTAAAGCGGGTTATCAAGTTAGTCAAGAAACACAAGGCGATAAAGCCGTTTATCGGATTATTCGCGAAGAACCTGACTTAGTCATTTTAGATATTATGTTACCGGGTATGAATGGTCAGCAAATTTGTCAAAGTGTTCGTCATCACTATAATGGTAATATACTCATGCTCACGGCATTAGATGATCAACAATCTGAAGTCGAGAGTTTACATTTAGGTGCCGACAGTTATTTAACAAAACCAGTTGCAGATGAAATTTTATTAGCTCACGTTGCTGCGTTATTTCGCCGCCAAAGTCGTGTTGATGCCATTAAAAGTATTCGTTTTGATACACTCCATGTTAATTTTGTCGCAAAAGAAGTTTTTTTAATGGATGAAAAAATTGAATTGTCACCATCTGAATATGAGCTATTGTCATTATTAGTCATTAATCATGATATTATTTTAAGTCGAGACAACATTACCATGGCATTACGCGGACATGAATATGATGGCGTCGATAGGAGCATAGATCTAAGAATATCACACTTACGCAAATTACTAAAAGATGATGAAAGAAAACCACAACGCATTAAAACCGCTCATGGCAAAGGTTACGTCTTATTATCTTCAGCTTGGAAAACAAAATGAAATTTTCAATATCAAGTAAAATACTTATTTCATTTTTGATTTGTTTTATCATTTTAGTGATTTCTTTTATGTCCTTAATGAAATTTGTTATTCATGAAAATGTATTAAACGCGGGTAAAACAGTGGCTCGTGGAGTATTACTTAATTTAGAACAACAATTATTACTTCAACCACGCTCGTCTTGGAAAGCATTGCTTAAACAAAAAGATGAACATTCGATTCAAATAAGGACTATCGAAAATTTACAATTTAATGCTAGTGAAAAGCAAAAACTCAATAACAATGAAATAGTTTATCAAACAGGAAAAACTTATCAGTTTCTCAATTTAGTCTTTGTAAAACACACCGCTTATAAAAAAATAGGGCAGAGTCATGATGTCCTCGTTTATGTTTTTTCGAATCCCAATGAAATTATCAAACATTATATTCAGCCCTTACTTCATTTAATCATACAAGACTTACAATCAACGCCTGAAAATAATTGGCAAGCAAAATTAGTAACACTTGAAAAAATTTATGGTTACTCACTACAAGTTTATGCGACTAATCAGCATAATCTGCCTCAGTCAGTTATTAACGATTTAACCCAGCAAAATCTTGCATTTGAAACAGAAGATCATTCATCAAGCATCAATATCGTCTACTATGCGTTTAAAGGCGGTATTTTAAAAATAGGACCACTCAATATTTCACCTATTGCCAATAGAATAAATGATTTGATGATTTATTTTATCGTTGTCTTTTTTATCTTAGCAATTTGTCTTTTGATTGTTTTTTCATGGCTCTTAGTTAAAAACATGAAGAAACTCTATTTAATCACAGATAATTTTAGTCAGGGTAATTTTAATTTTCGAATTAACATGTCAGCGACTTCAGTGCTTTATGGTTTGTATGAAAATATCAATTTGATGGGGGATAAATTACAACAACTAAATGAATCTCAAAAAAACATGTCACGCTTTGTCGCTCATGAAATTAGAACACCACTTTATACTATGCAATTAGCACTAGATTCGATGAATGAAACTAAAAATTTACCGACAGAAATACATGACTATATTCTTAGTTTTAAAGAAGATATTAACCAGTTGAATGATTTGGTTAAGCTATTTTTACTCTACTCACAAAGCACTTCACATGAATTAAAAATCACTAAAGCGTCGGTCAATGTAAGCTCATGGCTTAAATCGATTATCATGCATCATCAAAGAGCAAACGCTAAGATAACATTTCAGCAAGAAGACGAAAACGAATTAAACCTTATGATTGACGCAAGGTTATTAAAACATGTAATTGAGAATATTCTAGTTAATGCGTTAAAGTTTGCTGAACATCAAGTGATCGTTTCGTTAGCCGTAAATCCAAATACAATTCATATTATTATTGCAGATGATGGGCCAGGTATACAAGAAAATGAACGAGAAAAAGTGTTTGATGCATTTGCGGTTTTAACACCAAGTCAGAGTTTTGGTGGACATGTTGGATTAGGGTTAACCATCGCCAAAGCAATTGTTGAACTACATGAAGGTAAAATAGTATTACAACATTCATCGCTCGGCGGTTGCCAATTTTTAATTGAATTACCCAGAATATAAGTAACTGAATTTAGGTTTATCATTACAAACTTTATACATTTGCCTCAAATAAAATTGATATGCTCTTTATAAGTCAATCTAAATGAGATTCAAATCCATGCCAGATAATAAAGAGACACAACCAAAAATGAGCTTAAAAACAGGGTGTGCAATATGTGATGGAAAAAAATTACCTTATTGTTTTTGTAAAAAAAGCGGGGCTGGTGGAAAAGAGCAGGTGATAGAAAATAAAGATGATATATCGCAGAAAAAATTTGAAAGTTTAACTCAGCAGAAACAACCTTACCCCACTGAAGACTTAGAAATGCATGCTGATGGATTTTCGAATTCGGATTCAATGAGGCTTTTATTAACATATCAAAAAAATGTATTAGAACTTAAACTCGCACCGCATGTTGATTTAATGAAAATTAAAGAAGTATTAAAAGATTTTATTTTAGATTTAGCAAATCAAAATAACCTGATTAAGCCAGGTGAAAAAACAAATTTAAACACGCTTGCAGAAAAACTAGGCATTATCATTTTGCAACCAGATAAAATATCACTCAGTATTAGTATAGATGATCAAACCAAATTTTCAGCGTTTGTTGAAAAACTGAAAACGGAAAATTTAGTAGCGCTAAGTCAAGAACAAATGCAAGAAGTCGAGACCATGACACAAAGATCGAATTTTTTAAATCCATTTAATATGCGATTAACTTATTAATATAATAATAAGAAATTCCGATAAGATAGCCTAAAACTTGCTATAAAAATTAGCCTAAATGTCGTCGTTTGGGTGCGGGATCAGCTCCATTATCATGATTTATTTTAGGACGAGAATTCACCAAATCAAAAACTAATTTAAGGGCATTAATATCGCCAATCGGATTTACGATTGCTCCGTCATTGTCTGTTCCAAATGCCCTATAGAGCGGATTTTCAGCTATCGTTGCTTGTTTTGGTTATAAACCTATTAAAAGTGCAATGGCAGATGAGTGCCATTGTTGCATTGTGGTTTGAGCTAATCTTTCATGGACTGAATTTTTAAGATAAAAAATGTCATCAACAAAGCTATCTATAGCATCATCATCATCGCAAATCTCAAGATCAGTGAGTTTCTCTTTTAATCTATCTACGGAATCTAAATAATATCTTAATGCCACTATTTGATCATGATATTTTTCACTATAGTGTCTGCCACAGTTTGTATAATTTGGCTCAGGGCAGAGTGCAAGAACTGTTATAATGTAGATATTATCTTTATCATAATCTAATGATCAATAAAGTGTGACAAATTAGGGTAGCTGATATGTGAACTACATTGTTAAAAGGTGCATTAATTTTTAAATTCTAGTTATTCACTATCAATTTAAATTAATGTTATTATAACGCCTTTTTGGGGATTAACGAATGAAAATAAAACCACTTTTCATATCAATACTCACTTGTTGTTTGGTGAGCTTCACTGTATTTGCGGATCAATTTATTTGGCAACCGTCAGCGGAACATCATCAAATTCCATTATGGCCAAAAAACAAAATGCCAAATGCGCTTAAATCGGTCACATCTGAATATGCGACTACTGTCACTAAACCACTTATTGCAGGAAAACCCTGGACGGCAATTTTTCAAGTTTCAAATCCGACCTTAACTCTTTATCAACCTGTAAAAAATAATTCAGGCACAGCGATTATGGTTTTTCCTGGTGGTGGTTTTAGTATTCTAGCGATTGATTTAGAAGGCAGCGAAGTGTGTCATTGGTTAACGGCAAAAGGGATAACATGTGTTTTATTAAAATATCGTGTTCCCGATTCAGGGCCTGCATGGCATCACGAGTGTCATTGTCATATTCATCCAAAAGCCCCAACAGCATTGGAAGATGCAGAAAGAGCGATGGGATTAATTCGATTAAACGCAAAAGCCTGGCACATTAATCCTAATAAAATAGGCATCATGGGATTTTCGGCTGGCGGTTACATGGTTGCTGATTTGAGCACGCATTTTAAAAATCGTGTTTATCATCCGATTGATAAAGCCGATTTGCTAAGTTGTCGTCCCGATTTTGCGATAGCGCTTTATCCTGGACATATGCGAACCGACGGTCAATATTTTAAATTAAATCCTAATATTCATTTTAGCAAAAATTCACCACCCACTTTTATTTTACAAGCAGAAAATGATCCGGAAGATAATATTAATAATTCTTTACTCTATTATATGGGTTTAAAAAATGCGGACGTCCCTGTTGAAATGCATTTATATGCCAAAGGTGGTCATGCTTTTGGATTACGTGCCACTCGCTTTCCAATTACACATTGGCCTCACTTAGTGATGCAATGGTTAAATTCAATTGGTATGTTGTCGTTAAAATCTGATGCATCAAACTAGTTGAAACAGATTTTTTTCAAAGCCAAGGATGACAATGAGTATCTAATCCTGTTAGCTAAATTAAATCAATAATTCTGCGTGATTATTTAGCTCACTCATTATCGCATTCGGATTCAGTATCGTAATATTTGTCATGAGTAATTGTGTAGAACCATCTTCATAAGTCACGCTATATCTTAATAAATCATTTTCTGAAGTTTTATTAGCGTGATATAAAACATCATCAGCGTTAAGCTTTTCTAGTTGACTAAACGACGTATTATTTTCAATTGTAATAATTGCATTTTCTGCAAAATATTGACTGTCTTTTGGCAACAAATCACTTAAATCAAAAGTGAAATCGGTATTTTTATCTGCAATTAAATCGGTTTCTTTCACAAATTGATATGATTTATTTGAAAGCTCATTGCTAACAGCAAAAACTCTATTATCATTAACAATAGCAAATGGTCGTGGTTCTGGGAGGATAGGGCGTTCCACTAAGCCTGAACTCGGTCCGTATGAAATAGCTAATGCGATAACACCTTCTGCGCTAATACCTTCAGCGCTGGTAATAGTGTAATAGCCATAATCTATGCCAATAAATTGACTATCAGGACGATAAATATAATCACGTCCAGAATAAGACATGTCACCATGTTCAAAGCTATCAAAATCAATTTGTGCAAAATTATCAATCCGATTTTGATCATTATCAAAAATAAGTTGTGAATTAAAATAAACGTTTTGATTGTTTTTAAATGAAAATAAATCAACATTCGCAATGGGCAACTTTTCAGTAGGAATAACGTTAATATTCACCGTCGACGTATTTGATATTAATCCGGTTTCATCAATTAAATAATATGTAAAGGAATCGTTGCCATTAAAATTTTCATTCGGGATATATAGAAAATCATCAGTGGAATTAAAAATTAATTCACCATATTGAGTGGTACTTGCCATATAAAAATCTAATTCATCATTATCAAAATCCTTATCATTTGCTAAAACTTGTGCAAGACTAAAACTGATGGTTTGTTTTTCTATAAAAGTTAAATTATCAACTTCTGCGATGGGCGCATCGGCCACTGGATTTACAACAAAACGTACGATTCCAGTTGATTTATACTCGCCGTCTGAGATGGTATATTGGAATTCTTCTTCACCAAAAAAATTTTTTGAAGGTCGATATTTAATAGTACCATCTTTATTATCTAATAATTTACTTTTTCCGGGCGAGGCAATAAATTCAAAATGAATATTATCACCGTCAACATCATAATCATTTGCAAGTAATGACGCATATGATACTGTGATAGTTTGGTCTTCGTCGACTTCTATTATATCAAGATTAGCAATAGGTGCGTCGTTTATGGGTAAAATGTTAAGGTGAATTTGCCCCGTCGCTTTATTACCTGCTAGGTCTTCAATCGTATACGTTAAAAAGTCATTGCCGTTATAGTTAGAGTTGGGACGATATTCAAAAGAAGTAAGGGCGTTATTATCATGCTGTGTCAAATAATTAATATCAGCATGTGATGAGGAACTAATTGAAGTAATGATTAAAGGCTCGTTATTTTCATCAAAATCATTTTGTAATATAGTCAGCGCAGAAAAAAATAAAGGTTCATCTTCATTAATGGTAAAAAAATCATTAAATGCAATGGGGGCTATTTTATCTAATACTTCGGGTTCTTCTGTAGTTGGAGGGTTAATCGGATCATTAGGCATTTGATCGATGTCAGGTGGTGTTACAGGATCATTTGGCATTTGATCGATGTCAGGTGGTGTGACAGGATCATTGGGTATTTGATCGATATCCGGTGGCGAAATAGGATCATTAGGCATTTGATCGATATCCGGTGGTGAAACAGGATCATTTGGAATTTGATCAATGTCTGGTGGTGTTAAGGGAGCATTTGGTATTTTTTCGACATCAGGTGGAATAACAGGATCATTTGGCACATGACTAAAATCTGGTGGTAATACCGGATTATGAGGGGCCAAATCAATCTCTGGCGGAAATACTGGTTTCGTCGTTATTTCATTCTCATCACTTGAGATTCCGGGTTTATCGGTTTCTTGCGAGGGTATACTATTTTGCGCTAAGTGAGTTGCTAAATTTATATTAGATTGCAGTGATAAAAAAGACGTTAATAATAAATCTGTTTTATCTAAAAAATTAAAATGGGTAAACGCATCAAATTCATTTAGCGGAAAATATTCACGTTTATCATTATAGACATTATTATGTTCGTGTTGCATTGTCGTAAGTGTTGCCGAATCAAAACTCTTGTATTCAGGAAGCGAAAAAATAGAGGGTTGATCTTGTGAAATTAATTCATTATTAAATAGTGATGTCAGCGGTAATAATTCACCATTCTCTAATAATGTATAATTTTGTCCTAAGAAAATTAAATTGAACTGAGTGTTTCCTTTTACAATGTTAACCGAGAAAGTGCTATCAGCCAGGATTTTAAAATCTTTAAAATCCTCGGATGTAATATTAGGAGAAAATTTAACGATTTCATGACGATTAAGTTGTAAGGATTTATTACTCGCCAAGTCATTTAATTTAACAATAATTACTTTATTCATCACGGTTACCTTTTTATTTTAGTGTTAGTTCTTCCGTGAAACTTAACATCATTGCCATAAATTAAGCATAATAGAGCATGATGACTTTGCACGACAAAATTTTATCGAAAATGTAGATGTGAAATATTACTATAAGCAAAATTTACGTGGAATTACTTTGGATATTGTGGCGATAAATAAACAATAACCAATGAGGATATATTGTATTGCAAATTTAACTATGCTGGAAAAACTTGGTATATGAACTCTTAATAAAAGCGTTATCATTATCAAAGCGTATTATAAACTCACAAAAAAGATAACGACATTTATTAATCGCTTAGAAAAATTCGGTCAACTAGCGTTAATCGTCAATTAATAAAAATACAGTAGTTTCTTCAGATATTCAAAGTAACAAGTAATGTTAACATTTCATCATAATTCAGTTAAATAATTTATATTTCAAATAACTAAAGTTGAGGTCGTAATATGCCTGTCTTTAAAAGAATAAATTGAAAGTCGGGATCGCTAAATCAACATTATAGGACTGTTTCAGGGGATTCTAATGCCAAAAAAAAGAATGATAGTTTTTGATTTGGATGAAACGTTACTCATTTCAAGAGAAGCTAATAAAATGGGTATCAATCAAGTCAATAAAGTCATAAGTCAATGGGATCCTTATCAATATGGTGATGTTACTTGTTATACATTCCACAAAAAAAGAATGGCAAAAATATTCAAGAAAATTAATGAGGATAATGATTATCTGTTTGCGATAGTCACATCAGGCACCTTAACTTTCGAAAAAATGAACATATTTTTTAAAAATGAATACGGAATTGAATTCCCAGAGGGCTTATTTTTTTATTGTAATTGTGAAGATAAAACATATGTGTTAAACGAAATCTCAATCGAATATCCCGAAATTGAAAAACAGAATATTGTTTTAGTCGATAATTCCTATTACCACACTATTCCTGCGATCTTTGCAGGATTTAGTGCTATTCATGCAGATACAAATAGTATGGATCCAGAAAACTATCCTTGTACCGGAACTGATGAAACAAATGGTGAAGTGTATATTAAAAGATTGGAAACGCTTGTAAGTGGACAAGAACAGGCTATTGAAAAAGATAGATTACAATCAAATGCAGAGTTATCGTTAAAAGCACTTGAAATACATGGTGTTTACATCGATAAGAAAAATACTAGAAATGAAAAAAAGAAAGATGCAATTAAGGCTATTGCTAAAAGCGGACAGAAGTTTATAAAAGAAAACTATAATCCAGGAGATAAAACATTCACAGAAGTGTTAAAAGCCCAACAGACAGATAATTATAAAAAGCTATCACTCCAACGTGATCGTTCGAGAATACTTGGCACTTTTCTCTTATCAGTGTTTTCAGGTGGCATCTTAGCACTGATTGGATTGATTCAGTTTTATTTAACTGGCGGTAGAGATTTTTTATTAATGACCGAAACTAATTCTGAAAAATTATTGCGAGAATCAGAACAGCGAATTTCAGCATATCGAACTTGCGGCTTATAACGCGAAATTTTGTATTAAAAGTTTTGTTTTATTGAATTACCCATGAATTTATTCCCTGTTTCGGTATAATATAAAGATAAACAAGATAGGGAAGTTATAAAATAGTATGATAGTTTATCAAAATAAAGCCGTGCGTGATTTAGCGTGGGTGCTTGAAAGCCAAAACATTTTACACGCGACTCATCGATTTCAAGCATTATTGATACATTCATCTTGGGTATATCAACAACATCATTCCCTTAAGGAATGGTTGAATTCACTTGATAATAATCCCAACGATTTAATTCAGAAAATTCAAAAAAAACACTTTACTCGATTGGGTTTATACTTTGAATTTTTATTTCAATACTATTTAGAGTCAACAGATAACATTAACATCATTTCAAAACATCAACAGATTTATTATAAAAATGAAACAAAAGGTGAAATCGATTTTCTAATCGATGATAATCATCATCATTTAACACATATCGAAACTGCAGTTAAATATTATTTACATGATGGTCCGACGCAACAATTACAATATTATATTGGGCCAAATCGCAGCGATAATTTAAAACAAAAACTATCCCATCTATTACACCATCAATTACCCATTACTAATAAACCTTATTTCCCTAACTATAATAAACCGATTGACTCAAAAATATATTTAAAAGGGTATTTATTTTATCACAAGAATTATCCTCAATCTTATCCTAAACTACTTCATCCCACTCACGCACGAGGTTTATGGTTTAGATTCACAGAAGATAAAATAACGTTTAATAGTCATCACGTATTTGCTATTTTACCCAGATTACATTGGTTTTCTAACGCAGCTAGTGTTGATGATATTGAAATTTATACTGATGAGAGAGTAACACCAGCTATCGAAGAATCCTTCCATCACATTTCAGAACCTATAATGATAGCATGCTTAGAAAAGCGTGAAAATGAGTGGTTGGAAACACAGCGATTTTTTATCGTGCCTGAAGATTGGTCATGATTTTTTTTCTGTTATCTAATCATCGATTGTAAATGATATTAATCTCTAGAACATCAACAATTAAATGATAAAAAAGCATTGTTTTTAAGAACATGATAGCAAATGTTTTATAAATTGTTTTATCGTATAACCTAGCTATAAATACTGACGCTTTTGTTGCCATTATTCGTTAAACTTAATGATATTACATAATATAGCGACAATAAGAAAACATTAAATAACGATAATTAAAATTTAAATTGTAACGTCATAATTATGAAGCGAGATAAATTTTAATTACTTATCGTTCATAATTCATGAGGGTTCTATTATGGTAACAAAAAGAATTATAGTCTTTGATATTGATGAAACTTTATTAATTTCAAGAGAAAATCTCAATTCATATGTTAATAACGTTGATAAAGAAAAAAGTAAAACTAATCCTTATCATGAACTAGTGAACTGTTATACATTACATAAACAACGAATGAAAGAGGTAATAAATAAAATAATTAACAATAAAAATTATAAAATTGCAATAGTCACTGCAGGTTTTATGGGAAAACAGAATATAAAAAAATTTTTTCTTGAAGAATATAATGTTAACTTACCAAAGGATTTCAGTTTTATCAATGGATGCAAAAATAAAATTGAAGCACTTAAAGAAATAGCGAAAGAAAACCCAAAAGTTAAAGAACAAAATATCATTTTAGTTGATAACTGCTATGAACATACTTGTTCTGCAATTAATGCTGGATATAACGCTATTCATGCAGATACTAATAAAATTTCAAATAACATTTTATATGGTCATGATGAAACGGATGGTAAAGTTTATATACAAATGTTAGAAAATCTTGCTGAAAAAGATCAAGGAACGATTGAACAGGATAGATTACGATCACTTGCAGAACATGCTGCAAAAGATCTTGAGTTGCATACGATTATGCTAGATGATGAAGATGATATAATAAAGCAAAAGAAAAAAGCAGTTCTTAATTTGTCAAATCAAGCGAATGAATTTCTAACTTCAGAAAAAAAGCAAGATGAAAAATTTTTCTCAACAATGTTAAAAGAGCAACATCATGAAGATCTAAAAACTCTATCAATCCAAAGAGATCGTTCAAGAGTAGTGGGTTCTTTCCTTTTATCAATATTTACAGGTGGAGTTTTTGCACTCATAGGTTTAGTCCAATATTGGTTAACAAATGGTAGAGACTTCTTATTTATGATGGAAACAGAATCTGAGCAACTTCTAAGAAAGTGTGATGAGCAAATTACGGCTTATCGTAAAACGCTATAATTATTCAAATTAAAATATATTGCGTTATTGGTTCATTGTTTATTGATTTTGTTTAGAGAGAAGACAAACTATATTTGCAATTATCCCCAATAAAATCATCATCACGGCAATTGTCCAGATGTGTCCTTGCTGAAATATTTTTAGTAAAAAACTCATTAAGGTAGCAATCGCATACTGCATAAAGCCAGTTAAAGCCACCGCCATACCAGAAGCCTGTGGATGAGTTTTAATAGCATTGGTTAAACTAATGGGAAAAACGATTCCGGCACCATATAAATTAAAAAACCAAATTATAATATAAATACTTAAATAAGTTGTGGCGACTGACCGTGTAATAAAAAATAATATACCCGTAATAAGCATTAAGATGCTGCCAACTAAACTTAATTGTAATCCACTAAGCTTCTCTGAAAAAAACTTAGCACTTTGTGAACCAAAAATAAAGCCACAAAACACAAAACAATAAATCCAACCAAATTTATCAGATGAAACTTTAAATGCGCCACTCATTAATAATGCGGCGGCGGAAATAAATAAAAAAACAGTTGAAAAAGCAAGGCCACAATTAATGGCAAAAGTTAAATATTTTTTATCAAATAATAACGTAAAGTAGGATAAAAAATCAGTCGATATTTTTTTTCGCTGTTGGGGTTGTGGATGATGGGTTTCATCTAGGAACATAAACGCACAAATAAAAATGATGATGACATAAAAAAACATAAATATAAAAGTTGCTTGCCATGAAAACCATGATTGTAAATAACCACCGATCACAGGACCTAGTGTTGGACCTAACATCATTAAGGTATAAACATTGGCAAATCGTTTGGTGGCGGTTAAGAGCGAATGCGTGTCATTAATGATTGCTCGACCCATTACGATGATAGCGCTCCCACCCAATGCTTGAAGAAATCGTGCAATTAAAAGCAGTGAAAATGATGAGGTAAAAATAGCTAAGAGTGTACCAAGTGAGAAAATAACAATACCCGTATATAAAACCGGCAAACGTCCTATGCGATCTGAAATTACACCATGAATTAACTGCCCAAGCGCTAAGCCTGCGGCATAAATTGTTAATGTTAATTGTATATTACCTAAGCTAGTGTTAAAAAAAACACTCATTTGATGAAAACTTGGAATGTAAACATCTAAAGAAATTGGTCCAATGCCAACCAATAAAGCAAATAAAATCGTATACCATGATTGTTGATATTTATTCATGTATTTCAGATGTCTGATATTAATAAATGAAGTCTTAAAATAGTCAAAAAGTATAAAGGAATATCATACGGATTGATAGAAAATAATATGATAGGGTAGAACATATCTTATTTTTCTAGCATTTAAAGAGAATGGTGAATCATAAGGGGCAATCATTTATGATGATTTTACTTCTTTGAAGTATCAAATTAACCCCGGTAATTATTAGAGATTAATGCTAGCGAATATTACCTGATTAAAAAACAGATAATTCTTCATTCATCGTTTTGATAAAAGAGTTCAAATCGGATTTTTTAAGGATTGATTGCGCATCAGTAAAACTCTGGAGATTTTTCATATATAAATTTGACTGACTATTAATTTCTACTTTACGAATGTTGGATTGCCGCATAATTTCTTCACCCACTTTTTCTTCGATGAGCTTTTTAATTAATTCTTTTTTATTTTTACAATAAAGTTTCTTTTTTATGTTATCTAAATGTGTTTGTACTGTAATAGGTGAAATTTTAAGTTTATTCGCAATTTGCTTTGCCAGTTTGAGCTCTGCCATCAATAATGCAATTTGTGACTCACGCTGTGTAAGATATACTTCTTGCTCATTGCTTTCGATACAACATCCGGCAGGTGATAAATTAGTAAAATATTTCGATAATAATTTGTTTTGTATAATACGTTTTGATTTGAGTATTGATACTTTCATAGTAGGCAAATTAAAATATAATTCTTCTTTTTTAGATAATTGAGATTTCATTTGTACTTTGAAGTATTTTAGGAAATCGAAAATTAAATCTTTGTGAGTCAAAAAATTTTCGTAAAAATCATCTCGCTTTTTAGGTGCAGCTAATACGAATACATCACTATACCCCGCATAGTGTTTAGTAATTATGATGATGTGGTAAAAATCGAATCGATTCCGCATTGGCTTGATGATGCTTTGGCCGAATGAATTGTCTAAATCAAAGTCTTCAATAAAATTATAATCATTGGTAAAAGGATTCAGTATCGTGTCGATTTTTTTATAAGATTTAGTGTTCCACCAATAGCGAGAAAATTTCTCAGAACTACAAATGCCCGTTGTTAATTTACTAAGCCAATAATATCTTGACATGTTAATAAAATTTATACCGAATGCTAATTTTAAGGGTGTGATTAATTCATCGATATCATGACAAAGTTGAAAAACTAAGTGGTTTGGGTCTTTATCTGGGGTTTTTGACATAATGTTTAATTTGTTCTAAAAAGTTTTTTCATTATGACGGTTATAATACAAATTTACTGCATCTTTTTATATCCGAAAATAGTTAGTGGTTAAAGTGAAATTGTTTCCCAAACACGATTCTAGACATTCCAAATGCTTATTTAGATATTGATTTTCCAAGTTACGTCAACAATAAAGATCGCTCGATAATAGTTATTATTTCAAATAGTGTCTACTAAATTGCGCACTTATATAACTTCTTTACTAATAACTAATACAACATGAATTATCCATTTTTCGTTTTCTTCCTTGGGAAGGTTCACTTTGATCACTAGGGTTGATGATTGATAGTTCGTATAAAATTTATATAACTTTTACACTCTAATCTTTAGCTTTGGATTTTAGTATGTTACTGAAATACTTTCTGATCTTTTCAAAGAAACTTATATTTTTTTCATTTTTAACTTCATCAATTTTCATTCTATCCGTGCCAATCACGTTATTGATTTTTTTATTATCTGATGACTTAACTTTATTCATGATGCTCATGACTATTTCCTTTTTAATTAATACTTCATTGTGTGCGTTGCGTATTAGCACAACATTAACCTTGTTAAGTTTATTAATAGCCCTTTTCTAAAGTGACCCCAAGCTATTTTTTTAAAAATAATAGCTTGGGTATATTGAGTTAATGTTACGTTAACAACTCAATTATTTGTGTGGTGTGTCTTTAAGAGGCTTTGTAGGTGTGGACGTAGGAATCTTTTCTACATTTTGGGCAGTTCCACTCTTATTTTCATCTTTCTTTAATGCCTCTTTTTCATTGTGGGTTTTCTTTGCAGTATCTTCATATTTTTGAGTATTCATATCATTTCTCTATATGTTAAGTAAGTTTAGTCTAGGTAAGGATTACATTAGACTGATGAGCTCATTTGATTATCATGCGCCTTTGCTTGTAATAAAGATAGTGAATTCGTAGTAATAATGGAAATTCATGAATTATTATCACTTAACTGACCAACAATTATTTAATCGTAAAATTTCAGTAAAAATGTAATTCTCATAAAAAGAACAGTGATTAGTCTAGTTATCAAGCAAAGCACTTTATCCACTTGATTGTAAGCGATTAAGTTTTTACTGAGCAATATCAGTTAAATTGCACACTTAACTTATCATTCAATTGGATATTCCAGGGCAAAAGCGTTTCAAAATCAGCAACTGTTTTGCACTTTGAAATTTCATCAAATAATGTTTTTAGATACTGATAAGGCTCAAGGCCATTGGCAATAGCAGTTCGCAAAATACTCATATGGGCACATAACGCTTTTTATGCTTCAAAATCAATTCACGCGTTTATGTGAAAGAAACCAGCTGCAACATGAGGATGGTGGACATCATCTGAGATTTTGCCATTAATTGTTTAATGAATAAAATAACAAACTGATAAATAACATAAAATATGAATCATGATGTTTAGACTATAATTAAAAGATATTAAAGCCATCACGAAGGTTATTAAGTTGTTCACATGTGATGATTTATTTTGTGGCACCTCGTTTTATCCTAAAGACGTTTTGACAATTCAAGGCGAGTCTTTAGATAGCATAAAAGCACAGTTAACTCCAATTGACGACAATCCTGTCATTTTTGCTATTATTGATAGCGGCAAAGATAAATCAAAACCAATTTGCATTTTAGGTAAAAAGAACAGTATTCTCCAAATGAAATCACTTAATTTATTTTTCACTGAAAAAATTAAGGATTTATATTGTTATATTTCTTTAGATGTCGATTTGCATAGAGCTAGTCCTCAATGCTATTTATATGCTATTGCCATAGGAAAAGATTTTCGTGGTTTAGGGAATTTAAAAATTGTCACTTTCAATTTATTAAAGGCTCTTGGGAAACGTTATGGGTATGATTTAAAATTCGTTGCTGAACCCATAAGAGAAGAAACGTTCAAAATATTTCCCCAATCTGAGCATCTTACCTATATGCGAGGTTATGAAATCGCGAGTACAATTGCAGATATTCTCGCCTTTCAAACAAAAAAATTATTAAAACGCTCAAAGCGAGAATCAATCATTTCAGGACCACAATCCCAAGTTGCACATTTGCTTAAGCTTGGGATTATTAAAGTTAAAGAGAAAGATTCTGATGATGTCGTTTTAAAAAAATCGAGTGAAGATGGACCGTTAAAAAAATTATAATACTAAAAGTATCTTATCGTCTTTTATACTAGGGTATAACGTAAGCGATCAATTTGTTAAAGAACTGTCTCAGTTAAGTAGAAGTTCAATTTTTAAGTAATCTTAAATATGGGGTGCACCTATTGACTACCACAGGCTTATTGATGTTGAATAGATAACTAGTTAAATCAATATCCTTTACTGTGATTTATGATGAGTTACCTTGTATAGGATATCATTAAAAGGATTTTTTGTGAAAAAACATTTTTATTCTCATTTAATATTGTTTGTTTTATTGCTGAGTTTTTCTAATGTGTTAAATGCATCGCCTAATTTTTTACACGTTGTGACAGAACATGAAATCCTAATTAATGATAAACCCATCGAATATCAAACAACGGTCGGATTGATGCCTATTTATAATCAGGATAAAAAATTAATCGCGACTATGTCTTATTTTGCTTACCACGTAAAAAAAGATAAACATACTCGTCCAATCACGTTTGTGTGGGCAGGCGGTCCCGGTAATTCTTCATTACCTTGTAATTTTTTAGTTTCTGGACCCAAAATAGTTAATTTAAAAACGGGTAAGATGGAGACAAATTCGAGTACTTGGTTACGTTTTACTGACTTGGTCTACATTGATATGGTTGGTTCGGGGTGGGGTAGGCCAACGCATAAAGTTTTTGCTAAGACACTTTTTACTCCGAACGGTGATGCAAATAGTTTTACTTCATTTATTAAAAATTATTTGAACACGATTAAATTTCATTATTCAGGTATTTATCTTGCTGGAATTAGTTACGGTGGTTATCGTGTTACGTTAGTGGCAAATAAGTTAATGAAAAACTTTGTAAAAATTAAAGGACTTATTTTACAATCACCTTTATTATGGCCTAGCTATTCTTTTGGTAAATATGATGATGTATTATCTTATGTGATGGCATTACCCACGTATATTTATGTGGCTTTACATTATAATAAATTATCTCCCGCCTTTGAAAAAAATCAACAACAAACGATTAACGAAGGTATCAATTGGGCAATGACAAAATATCCTAGTTTGTTATTAAAAGGCACGCAATTAACTAAAGAAGAACAGCAAAATTTAGTATCCACGCTTCACAGTTATACTGGGTTGTCGTTAAAAACGATTCGTAATAATAATTTTCGAATACCTTTGAGTATATTCAGAAAAAAATTATTAGCGAGTAAAAATAAAATAGTGGATTACACAAATGGTAAAATGAATAATTATCCGTTACTTCATCATTATGGTTTATATATTTTATCGATGCCAAGTGTGATAAATAGTTTAACTTCTTTGTATAAACCTGCTATGCATTATATTAATCATAGTTTAAAAGTCGACGGCCCGAACTATTATATTAACTATTTTGATCCCAGCAAAGTTTGGCATAGTTCCAACAAACAAGTTGTTTCAATTTTACGTGATAATATGGTAATTAATAAAAAATTAAAATTATTAGTAGCCGTTGGTTACTATGATACGGATATTCCTTATAAAGTGACTGAAACGGCAATCTATCAAATGTTTCCAATGAGTTTAACGAAAAGAATTAAATTGTATTATTTTTTAGGTGGGCATATGTTTTCTATTAATGCTGAGATTAGGGATAAATTTAATCAAGATGTACATGCTTTTTTTAAATAGAATGAATTAAATTATTTAGCAAATTGAATGTCAAAATCACACTGTTTCTTTTCAATATTACAAGGATGATTATCTTTTGGCTATATTTATGGACTTTTATCTGAATTCAATATCGTTAAGAATAAAATAAAATGACAGTGGAGAATACAATTTTAAATAATAAAAACTGTTACAAAATTTATAGTGTCACCTATTGCTTTTTTGAAAACAATCATACGTTTTACTTTTAGAAAAAAAGTTTAAACGCGATGTGTTTTCTGTGTTAGGTTAATTAACTTAATTATAATGCGTTAAGGTGTAATAAAAAAATAACAACAAGGATTATATTAATATGCCTAAAAGAAATGTTTTTGTCGCTATGTATTCTAGATTTTCTTCACATTTAAATGCCTTATATGACTTAACGTTCACTCCGAGAGACAAGGTTGAGGATAGAGAACAATTGCGCCAAACGTTTATTCAGCAACATGCAATATGTGTCAATAAAGGCCAAGAGTTTTTGAATTTATTAGATAGGCTACCCAGTGATATTAATTTATCTGAGATTGATTTTGGTTGTGAAATACCATCTGAATATTTAACAGATATAAGTAGCGTGAAAAGTTTCTTTTTGTTTAATGCAACGTTTTTTATAGATTTTAAAGATAGCGTCAATTCATCGACGAAGCGCCGGATAAGTTTAGCGACACTCATTTTCGCCTTACCAGAATTTTCATCTGGCTTGCATCAAATTTTATTTAATGCTAACCCGGATCCCCTGCAATGGTTTAAAGAGAATCTTTACAGTTTGGCTATGGTTATATATCAAATACCACATCCACATGTGGTTCAAGCGATTACTAATCAACCCTATATTCAACGAGCACTTACTCAAACACAAGCTCATCTTTCATCCGATGATGTGACCACTCTCGAATATTTATCATCGATTAGTTTTAATAAAATTTTAAGTGATTCACAGAAAAGATACTTAATCGGTCTTTTACAATTTACTGTCGAAGCAAATCTTACTCAACATTTTATTAAGCTGGATAAAATGAAAAATAACTGGACTGAACTCTTTGTTGGTTTAACGGCCTTGGGCGTTCTTGCTAAAAGACGTCATCCTGAAATTGATATGATCAGTTTGTATATGTCTCGAGGTATTGGATTGCCCGGGGATATGCCTCATGTTGCATCAGCAATAATCAAGGTCATTAACTCAGATGGTGTTGAACGAGGAATCGAATTTTTAAATACAGTTCATTCCAATATTAAGTCTCTAAAAAATTCTGATAAAGGCAATATCCAAGCTTGTTTTAATACCTTTTTTTCATGTTTGATTTCAAATTTAACAACAAGAGTAAGATCTGATTTAAATATAGATGAAGTGCTTATTAATAGCTTTAGAGTGATGATTAATGGTCCTTTCTCATTATTAAAAGATTACACCCAACCATTAGGGGAAACGTTACCAAGGTTACTTAACGCATTTTCTCAACTACCATTAGATGAATTATTAATTAATCTTAATAAACTTGAAGCTGCAATTTTAGGAATGGATTATGAGGATAAAAGAGTCGCATTTAGAAAACCTGTCAATGCAATTCTTCTACAGCGCATTGCTTCTTCATCGAGTACTCATGAGGTGATATCAATTCAGGATTTTGTTTTAAAGTCTGATTGCATGAAGCAACCTGAAGGAAGATCGAGACACAAGATTAAAGTTGGCACAGAAACTCAAACAGTCACAAAAACGGCTAGTGATCTTTTTCTCAAGTGTACTAAACGTAGGGTGATGCTTGAGCAACAACAAAAACAGGATGGCGCTACCGGAACAGAAATGCGTGTTTTCGTTAAAAAATAGTGTATCACAATAGACTTAGAATTGATTTTCACTGTAATGCGGAATTGCCTGTTGTTTATTAAAGTTTTAGTTTAAAACATAATAAAGCGTATTCTATGCAACTGACTCACACTCTATCTTGCATGATAAAAAAATCAGTCAGCTTATCGTCTTTGGCTTGACTGAAGAAATCTGTAAGCAAACCAAAATGCGTGAAGGAAATGATCTTTGATATTATTCACTATAAGCCAGATAATAACCACATATAAATAAAGTCGCTAACATAAGACGCAAAGACAATTGCTAGGATAATAATGTGGGCGAAAATTTTTTACCTCATTGAAGAAAAACTATATTTTAATGCTAATTTTTCACAAGTCAGCATGAAAGAACAGTTGTGTTTGAATATATTGAAGTATTTTATAATAACTTTCGTCGTCATTTTTTTTTTAATTTATTATTCGCGGCGTTAATTTATTTTTTGATTAAATTACCTTCACCTAATTTCTGGCATTATCAAAATGCTTATCATTATGTTTTAGGCGGATTATTAAAAGCTAATTTATCTGTTATTTTTGCAGTATTAATAGGCAGTTTGATAAATATTTATTTAATCAATAAATGGCGCTTTTTATTAAAAGGACGATATTTTTTGTTAAGAAGTATTGCTTCTTCTGCTTTGGGCGAAGCAGTAATGATAATTATAAATGTTATTTTGCTATATAAAGGTAAATTGCCAAATACAGAAATGTTACATGTGGTTTTTTCTGATTATATTGTTAGGCTGATTTATGCTGTGGTTGGAGTTTATCCGGCGAACGTAATTGTAAATTATTTGAAAAAAAATGGCGAAACCGCAATTGGAATTAAAGAAAATTCATTAGATCCATTTTCAATGCTTAGCAATGAGATGGAGCTATAGTGGTGCAATACTCAGTTTTAGCAGATATATATAATAAATAGTTGGATAGAACCACTAGTAAATTGGAGATTAGACTTTTTAATTTATCTATGAAATCTGATTGATTTTTCTATGAATTTTATATTTAACTAACTTGTTTAACAATTTCCTAAATTGCTAGGCTATAATAATTACAGAGAGCTACATATTTTTCATCTTAAAGTGTTCTGGTTAAATAGAAAATTGTCTGAGGTAGAAAATGAAAACTAATTTAATGATATTTATCATTATGCTATTTCAAGTCAGCGTTGCATCTGCTTTCAACTGCAACTGTGTCGATCAAGATCGTGGAAATGCTAATAAAAACATTATTTCATTTGACACTGCGACTAAGGAACCCTGTGTGTCGTTTGGTGGAAAAGGTCATAAAAATATTATTACTACGGAAAAGATCCAAGGTACTGGTAACTGTATAATCGGAAATAAAAAGTTTCCTTGTAATTATCAATTTGAAAAAGTGCATCCGTATACTTGCACTTTCAATCAATAGTTTAGAGGATTGTTTATGAAATTTATTATATTCATATTATTAACTTTAATTTCAATATCAACTTTTGCTAGTAACTGTAAGTGCTCAGATCAAAAAGGAAAGAATTTTGTTATCATAAACTATGATGGAAAATGTGAAGATTTACAAAATGCAGGGGATGCAGTTAATCTTAGTCAAGATACTCAACCGACAGGTAATACAACTTGTAGCAACAGCAAACTAGATAATCAACCATTTTCATGTGGCTATACGCTAAGTCGAATCCATATTTCTTCATGCACTTCTGCTGATTAAGGCACCAGCATTAATTTGCGAGTGATATAAGCCGTGCGATCTAATCTAATTATCGTATTTAGTTAAGTAAAATTAGATCAAGAAATTAGTTTTGCGATAAAATTGTGTAAGAGCAGTGTTGGTTAAACAGGGTTACTTAACTATGATAATGATATTTATTTAATTCACCATGGGTTTGCAGATGTTTTAAATGCCCCCGCAGGGTGTAGAAGACGGAACTTAAAGAGTATAATTTTATTTTAATCATCAATAAATTATCCAAATGATAACAATATGGCTTAACCGGGTTGACATAACAGGTAGATAATAGTAAATTTATTACTATTATCTCTATAAATGTGTCAACTCCATGACTCAGAGTATATTACATCAAAAAGCAGTTTTTACTTTAAATGAATTTTACGATTTTGCTAGCGTTGACGGCTCTAAAAATCGTAAAACTCAATATGCTAGGTTGCGCTATTATTTAAAGACTGGAAAAATTATCAATATACAACGAGGCTTATATGCTGTTGTTGCAAAATCACAAACGCCTGAAACTACAAATATTGATCCCTATCTCATCGCGGGAAAATTAACTGAGGATGCTATTATCGCTTATCACTCAGCGCTCCAATTACATGGCGTTGCCTATTCCGTCTATGAAAAATTTTATTATTTGTCAAAGTTTCATAAAAAATTATTTACTTTTCGACAACATGAATTTCAAAATAGTCCTTTTCCAAACTACTTATTGTCAAAACATAAAGAAACAGTAGAAACAGAAAAACTTACTCGACAAGGTGTTAGTTTAATTATAACCAGTTTAGAACGCACCATAGTTGATATTTTAGATAAACCAAGTTTTGCTGGAGGATGGGAAGATATTATTGCTTCGTTAGATATCATCGGCGTTATCGATATCGAAAAAGTGATTAATTATGCCCTTCTTTTAGAAAATAGCACTTTAATTTCAAAGTTAGGTTTTTTTTTAGAACGTTATCAATCGAATTGGGGGGTGAGCGAAAAACAATTAAAAATGCTTTACGAATATTTACCCAAAAGCAAACACTATTTAGTACGTAATAAACGTGAGTCGGGTAAATATATCGCTCGTTGGAAACTGGTTATACCAGAATATTTATTCAAAGATAATGAGGGTGAATTCTAATGTTTGATAAATCATTCCTCAGTGATGAAGCCGCTAAAATTGATTTCCGCGAAGAAATATTAGAAAAAGTCATTTTATTAATCGACTTATTAAAAGCTATCAACACTCATCCTTTTCTTAAAAATCGATTAGTATTGAAAGGTGGTACTGCACTTAATTTATTTTATTTTAATGTGCCTAGATTATCAGTCGATATTGATTTAAATTATATCGGCGCTATTGAAAGAGAGGCAATGTTACAAGAAAGACCACAAATTGAAAGAATCCTCAAACAAATTTTCTTACAAAAAAACTTTCAAGTAGTTCGATGGCCAAGTAGCCATGCTGGTGGCAAGATTATTTTAAAATACCTGAGTGTATTAGGGAATACTGGTAATCTAGAAGTCGATATCAATTACATGTTACGCTTGCCAATCTGGTCAATAGTTGTTAAATCTAATATAGAAATTGCCGGTTTCACAACAGAATTTCCATTGCTCGATATTAATGAAATTGCAGCCGGAAAACTAGCCGCGCTCTTTTCTCGTGCTTTTAGCAGAGACTTATTTGATACCCATCAGTTATTAACAAACGAGCTTTGTAATCCCGGACAACTACGTCAAGCATTTATGGTTTATGGTGCGATGAATAAAAAAGACTGGCGCACGATTAGCTTTAATGACTTTGATTTTAAACAAAAAGAATTAAAAAATAAACTTATCCCGATGCTTAGAAAAACTGAGGCCAAAAAATTTCAAAGTACTAATACCTTATTAGACAATTTACTTGAAGTAACAAAAAATGCTTTAGCAATTGTTTATCCACTTAAAAAA
>CAYGUK010000031.1:0-39195 GCA_964352985.1 uncultured Legionellales bacterium | reverse complement strand
GCCCTACTCGCACAACCTTTAATGCCGTTTAAAATTCATCAAGGTGTGACCACCTGTATTACGGGAAATTGTGGTTTTTCTGCCGCACCGTTTGATGCAGCGAAAAGATTTAGACAATTTATGACACCCAGTTTTAAAGGATATTCGTGGCATGATTTTGCAGGTTATTTTAAAACATTAAACGAAAATCCACCGAGTGTAAATGTCGCTGCTTTAATTGGTCATAATACAATGTTAGAACATTTTGTGGGTTTAGAAAAAATTAAACCCTCAGCACAACAAACATCTGCGATGAAAAATTTTATTGTGAAATCATTAGAACAAGGTGCAATAGGTATTTCGACTGGATTAATTTATACCCCTAGTCTTCATAGCTCTACAGAAGAAATTATTAATTTAGTCAGCCAACTCACAAAATATAACGCTATCTATACAACACATATGCGCAATGAAGCTAATTACTTATGTGAAGCAATTGAAGAAGCAATTCGTATTGGACAAGAAAATAAAATCCGCGTGCAAATTTCTCATCACAAAGCGGCAGGCAAAAATAATTGGGGAAAAGTAAAAGAAAGTTTAAAATTGATTGAACACGCAGCCAGTACCGGACTTGATATCACTGCCGATCAGTATCCTTATACCGCAGGCAGTATGTTACTGAGTGAAATATATAATCAAAATACATTCGACCCCAACAATATAAATTCACCCTTAGGTTATACCGCACCCGAAAATGTAATTATTTGCGCCGCGCCAGCCATGCTTGAGATTGAAAAAAAGTCCATTGCTGAACTTAGCACTAAATGGCATTTATCAGTCGATGAAACTTTGCAAAAAATTATCAATAATGGTGATGCGGGTGTTATTGTAAAAGCCATGTGTGAAGATGATATCAAAACTATCATGCAGCATTCATCAACCATGTTCGGTAGCGATGGTGGTCCAACAGAAGGTGATGCTGTTCACCCGCGACTATATGGCACTTTCCCCAGAATTTTAGGCCATTATGTTCGAGAAGAAAAAATATTAAGTCTCTCTAGTGCTATCCACAAAATGACATTAAAACCAGCAAAAAAATTTAATTTAATCGATCGCGGAATCATCAAAGAAAATGCTTTTGCTGATATTGTGTTATTCGATGCGAATAACATAATTGATACTGCAAGCTATGAAACACCCTGTAAAATTCCCCAAGGTATTTCTCATGTTATTGTAAATGGACAATTAACGGTTCTTAACGGAGAACATTTAGGAACAAGGAATGGACAGGTATTATTATCTGATTTTTAAATTTATAAAAACACTGAAAATATGATGATTGAAAAACTAATAAAGTAATGAACTAAAACTTATAACATTAGTGCAAATGTTATCAGCATTATAATTTTACAAAGTAATATCATTGATTATATTTATCCTACAATTCAATTTGAAATTTCAAGTGAAGTACTTTTTTGTATAGGATACATTATCAAAACAGTTACAGTGCTAATCAATCTAGGACAAATAAGCTTTAGCATTCATCTTCTGTGAAAGATTTTCTTAAATAGAACGTGTCAAATTGGCACAGATGAAAATTAATATTTAAAATTAACAATGTGTAATAAGTTTTACGTGCTTATGTCAATAAATATCAAGATTTAAATTTAGTTCCCATCAATATATTTTAAGATAAATACTTCGGATAAGTATTATTTTATATAGCAATTATATCTTAGCTAGCAATAACCAAGATATATTTCAGGGTCATAATTTATCATCGCTTCGATTGACATTAAAACTTTCTTGGAGATTGCCTATTATTAGCATCATTGTTAATTTGCTCATCAGACTGACTATCAGAAGAACAATTATTCATTCTTTCAGTCGGCCTTACTTGGCTTAAATTTCTTTCTTCTATTGATTGGTGGGGCAAAGTGTTTCTTGATCTAGAGTGAATTTCTCTAGATTCCTTTAATGCTTTTATTAATGCTTTATTTTTCGCTTTAACTTCTTCTTTGTTCATAGTTATTAAAATCCCACCTAGGGGTATAATAGAATGATCGTCTTCTGAATCACTATAAAGATCGTCTATATCTTGATCAGTATCATTTTCTCCCTCGTCTGGGTGGGGATTCGAGATACTATCATTTACAAATCTAATCGCGGCATCTACATGATGTTCGTTAACTAAATTAGTAGTCACGATTATTGAAAAAACATAATTAAATGCATCTCTAAACGAACTATTCGCTAAAAAAATGTTTGTTAATTCCTCTAACAAACTTCTCAGAGCATTAATATCAACATTGTCAAATTCAAATAATTTTAATTCCTTTAGAATTTCTTCAATTAAACTCTCTTTTTGGTTTGTGATTTTCCTGGTATCCTGACCAAGACTTATAGATGATAAAAAATCAGCACAAAGATTAAAATAATCAGCAAAGTATCGATTTAAAATATCAAATAGTTGCTCAATACAAATGAGTTTTGACATTTTACTAATCTGTTCAAACGAATCAAAGTTGTCTCCGCTCATTGCTTTTTTAAGACTTTCCACCATGATTGCTTTTGATTCGTGACAATATTTTAAAATTCCTTGGCATCTTGGATCTGTTTTTGAAACTATGTTATGGCTATGATTAGCGAGTTGCCTTGGAATAAAATTTTCGATCATCTTCTTGTATGATGGTTCGAATTCTTCTATCTGTAGTTTTCTTGCTAAAGTTAGATCATTACTAGTTGATGACATATGATTATCCTTATTATTATTGATGATATAAAGTAATCCATACTAAAAGAGGACGATCCATTTTTTATGTAATAATATTACATATTTTAGAGACAACTCTATCTTGTTGAAACTGGAAAAACTGCGTGGTTTTTGTGTGCGCGTTGGATTTTGAATAATGAACTATAATAACTTTTATTATTTTAATCAGTAAAATAGCAACAATACTTAGATTAGTTCAAATTCTCCATCATATTCAAATAATTTACCAAATAAAGGATGAGTAATCGTGACAAGCATTGCAAAACTTGTATTTGATATCATCATCTCATGAGCAGTCACTTTACCCAATAGAAAGGTTAACGGTAGTCTTAAATTAAAGCCACATATCCTCCAAATATATCGACGCTGGATTAACAAAATTTTATTATTCTCATAGCAATAATTGAAACTAACGCCCAAACCAAAACGCATTAATTCTATCACCTCACCTGTTTTCATCACTAACAAACGCGAATTGAATGAATAGGGTTTTTGATTTTGAAAATTGAATGTTCTATTCATAAAAATCGTGGCAGAATCAAGTTTAGTATTGAACTCAACGGTAACTGGAATGTTTTGACCTTGGCAGGGGACTAATGCACCAGTCAAACGTAAAAAGGGTTTCAGACAAGAATAATACCTCGACATAAATATATTTAATTTTCCCTTTACTTTAATACTTTGTTGTCGAAATGCAAAATTACCATATCTTATTTTAAATATTTCCGGCATAGATTGCCAATTATTAGCGAATACATAGGCAAAAATAGGCTTTTCCGTTTGCTGATAAATTGGTGGCGTGCGTCTTAGGAATAAAAGAATATTTCTTAGCATCTTAAAAAAGGGATAACATAATCGAACTAAAAATTTATATTTAAAAATAAATGCATTCATGCGATTGAACAAACCAACAGGGCTACTCAGCATCGCCAACAAATGTAACGCTTCCGTTCCAAAGTAAATATCATTATTGTATTTAACGATTATACCCTTATTCAGATCAAATCCCTTTTTATTAACTTCAGTGACAAGTGGATGATCTGTTCTCGCATCAATCGTGACAAGTTTTCCTACGGCTTTTTTTATTCGTAAGGCTTTTGCCGTGTGCCGGCACAACAAACATTCATCATCATAGATAAGATAAATAATATTGTTAGCTTTAGTTTTCATTGAATAGTGAGTCTCTAACAAAGAAATCATAAATTAAAGAACCACTATAGTGTAAACTATCAAATGTGAAAACACCATGGAATCAATCATCGAAATTAATCACATTATTTTTTGACAAAACACTTAAATAATATAGGATAAATCTTGATTATTAGTTTCAATCACTAAATTTGAATTCAATACTGAATTTATTGGTGATGATTCTATTTTTTCAACCAAATTATTATAAGAAGTATTATTATCGTTATTTGAAAAAATACTTTGCCAAGTGAGTGTATCAAGATTTTGTTCATTTGTATCAGGCTGAGATTGATTTTCAGAAATAAGATCAACAAACATTGTCGAAACTTCATTCACTTGTATTTGATAATATCCTAATGAACCATAATCTGTATAACCCGTGGGTGATGAAGCGAAAGGATCACCAAAGCCTACCCCCGTAATCTCGAGAAAAACACGAACATCGGCAAGTACTTCAAGATTAAAATTAGCAGAGATTAAATTTGTAGGATTATCTTCGATAATAATATTGCCCTGTTCATCATATAAGGTTGCCTTAATATCAAGATTGGCATATTTTTCATGGGGATTAATTTGAAAATGATATTGACCGGCTGATAAATCAATTCCGAAAACATCAAAATCTGTGGATTCGCTTATTATTGCTTCAAATGAAAGATGATCATCATAATATAATAGCGTCGCATTATTAATGGTGTCACCATGATCATCTTCACGAAATCCGAGAAAATACGAAAGTATTCCAATATCATCCTGATGAAAATCATAAGCACCATAATAATCGCCTTTAGACCATTGTGTTAATGGCCTATCATAGCCAACGCCCATAATGGGCGCCCAACCTGTTTCACCTGAGCCATGACCACGATAGTATGCCGTGCCATCGGTAATTCCGTCATGATATAAACCCAAAAGATGTCCTGTCTCATGAGGAATTGCTTCAGATATTTTTTTTTCAGAACCCAATGTGCCAGCAAAAACCCAAGCCGGATGAAACTCATTTGGTCTTAATAAACCAAATTTTCCTATTTGTGCTATTCCACCTGTATTACTTGGTAAACCCAGTGTGGTTGGTGATGTATCGGTAATAAGAACTAAAGCAACCGTGCCTGACGCTGCGGCATCAAAAATACTTCTATCAGTTGTAACATTTACGTTAAATGGTAAAAAATCTTCAGCTACACTTTCCCAAATATTTTGAATAGCCTGTAATTCTTTTGTAGAAAAACTCGTATAATTATTATCTGTGTCATAGGGTAAATAAGTTACTTGTGAATACCAGCCTGAATAAGGCCGTATCCCCCCATCAAAATCCAAATATATTACCTTATCAGCATCAGGTTTACTGTTTAATATGGGGACGGATAAAGGATTGGTCTGTTGCAAATCATCGTTTAATATTGTTCCTATTGCGTTATCTTTTTCAGGGATCGCATTTTTTATATTAAATATTTTCAAACTCAATGTTTCATCTATTTCAAAAGCATTATCGCCTGTGATGGGAACTGAGATTGTGATTGAAGTCATGCCCGCTTCTATCAATGCGCTCCCCACCGTCGCTTGATAATCAGGCGCGATAATTGAACTCGCGTTAATTGATTCAGTCATGAAACTAAAGGTGACATCTTTATCATAAACATCACTTAAACTCACTTCAAAGTTCAGATAATTAATTTCGCCTTGTCTACCTTCAACTATACTACTGTCAGCGACAGTAAGTATTGGCTGGATATCTTCACTTTCTATAATTTGAATTTCAATAGACTCAAATCCTTCCACTGAAAATTGAAAATAATTTTTAGTCATATCATGATTTGAAAAATCAAAATATTTATATTGAGAATGGCTTAAGTAATATTGATAATCCGAAATCATTCGATTAACCCAATTTTCTGAAAGTAACTCTGCTTCGACTTTGATGATTAAATGATCTATCCCTTCACCACCTGATATAAAATCACCGCTTGATTGAAAATTAATGCGCGCATCATAAATAAAAATATCATTACCGGATTCTAGTATCACTCTATCACGATCTGCGCCATCTGTGACAATATCATCGCCCTCACCACCCACGATAAAATCATTGCCACTGCCACCATCTATAAAATCATTACCTTTTTCGCCTTTTATTGTATCGTCACCATTGCCACCAAATAAAGAATCATTGCCATCAAAGCCGGTAATATAATCATTACCTTCACCACCATCGATAACGTCATCACCATAATGACCTTTTAACCCATCATCTCCTTCTTCACCATAAATAATATCGTTACCATCTGCTCCGCTGACATCATCATTTCCCGAACCTGCATAAATAATATCATCACCCAGTCCACCTGAGATTTGATCATTCCCCCCAAAACTATGGATTTCATCATCACCATTGAGACCCAGTAATCTATCTCTATTATCTGTGCCATGAATAAGATCATTTTCGTTAGTCCCTCTAAAAATTTTACTCGTACCATCACTTTGTAATATGTTAGGTTCTTCAGTTATAGGATTGACTTCTACAATATCCAGCGGTAATGTTTTTTCTTGCAAAGTAATACTTGGGCTTGAAATAGTCGGCGTGGACGATTCATTTATTTCATTTAGAGTATTTATAGCGTTTTTATTAGACGCTTCAATATGGTGAGTGACATTTATCAATGGTGAAACATTATTCAAAAAATATCCCTTTGTTTCAACACTCGTTGTAGCCATGACATTTAGTGCTGATTCTATGTTAATTTTATCTGACTTTATCTCGACTATTTGTGACTCATTGTCTTTTGATTCATGCCTTTTATATATTGTATTTTGATCTACGAAGAATTGCATTTTTTCTTGATATACCGTTTCAATTTGCGAATCGCCATGATGAATGGTTGAAAGCTCATTTTGTTCAGTATTTTGATATATTGTATTTTTGGTGGGGTGTATTTGACTTGTTTGCGCTTTATTGTCAACTTCAGTGGATGACTCTTTTTTAGATATCGAAGTTTGATGTTCTACTCTATTAACAATGCCTGCCATATCAGAGATAATAACTTGAGTGATAGATTCAAAAAAATGTTCAAGCTGTTGGAGAGTTAATGTTGCATTAAGATAATTAATAGAAAAGTTCATGATATAACCTCAGCGAATATCTTCCCAGTATTTATTAGTCAATTATTCTGCATGCATGTTCTTTTGAAAAATTTTTTATCTCTATTTAGATAGGTAAATATTACCCGGCTTTGAATTAATTATTTTCCCCTATTATTATTGCACAAAAGAAAGAAAACCATTTCAGCAAAGAAATATTTCGCGTAATGTGAAATAAAACTGATTAAGGACGTTGTTTTATCAAACAGTGATTTAAACAAAACCCAATCTGCTAACACAATCTATTCTAAGTAATATTTACGCAATAATGGCTTTATAAATTTATTTCTTAAGAACATTTATTTGTCAAGATAGCCTAATTTTAATGGCGGCAGAATGTTATATTATTACGTGATATTACTTAATTATTATGATGAGGGATTAAAAAGATGATAGGTTCTAGATTAAAGGTTACTTCTGTATTTAAATTTATATCTGAGTTTGCACAAATTAACAATCTATTTTCACACTTAAATCAACATTATCAATTTAACACTTCAGAACATCTACCTTTATATAAAAAAATAACAAATGAGATTGAAGTAAAACATAATACCCCAAGTTATTTTATTAACAGTCAAAAAACAACTTATTTTGCAATAAACGATGAAAACCAATATGCACCTGTTCAAATTGAACGGCACAATCCCATAGAAAAATCAGATGAAGTTAGCCATTATTTTATTGCTAATAATAAAAACACAAGTGAAGCAATAAATGTTAATCCTGTTAGTGTTAGTCAACATAATGTAAATCCAAATACTTTATACCAAAGCAATGAAAAAATGCATCCACAAGAAAAGTTTACCGAAAAACTTGTTGTCGAGGAGCCGCTGACTCACACTCCATTAACTGTTTCAACATTTGAGAATATACTTCTTGGCACCGAAGTTGACGACAGGATAAAATCCGAGGGCGATAATTTTAATACCCGTTTATTAGGTGGTAATGATTCGTTTTGGACTAAAGGCATTAATAATTTTGCAGACTTAGGTGATGGCAATGACTCAATTTCCATAATAGGCACTAAAAATGCGGTCTATACTCAACAAGGCGATGATTCGATAACAGCTACAGGTCGATCACATTTTATTGATTTAGGTGATGGTAATGATTCAATCAACGCAACAGGTCATTACATGACGATTTTAGGACAAAGTGGTCAGGATACAATTCGTATTAATGGCTATTATCATCAAGTAAATGGTGGGAGTGGTCATGATAAAATTGAAATTGGTTATGGATATAACATTGTGATAGATGGTGGTAGCGATGATGATATCGTAAACGCAGCAAAAGCCACAGGTAAAATTGAATTTACAGATGGCAGTGGTAATGATATTTATTATGGTAGTCCAGAACAAGATATTGTCACATGGTACTTCAGCGAAAATAAAAATAATTTAGATGTATTTGATGGTAACACTGGCGAAAACACCATTATTTTGAATTTTACTCAAGATGAAATTAATCAATTAGCACAGCGTTATTCCGCTAATAGTAATATCGAGTTTGAACAACGCTTATTTAGTCACTTTGATCAACATATCGATGACACTCTTTCATTTGAAGCATGTAAATAATGTCGAATCTGTAACAACAACTCAATCGAGTTATTCAACTGAAATAACAGATAATACAAGCTCTTCACTTCTGTTACCTGATGAAGTTGAACTTAAACCAAATGAAATTTTAAATTGGCAAAGTATCTTTGGTTCAGAAAATGAAGATGCACTTAAAACAATTATCGTCTCACAAACTGGTAGCGTTGATGATAATAGCGCTCAAACAATCATTATGCAAAACAATTATGATAATATAACCCCATATCATTTTGTTGAACTTTAACTCTGAATTAAATGAGTTTACGTTGGTTATTTATCTGATCTGGATTTGTAATCATAATTTAACAGGACTTACGCAAAACGAAGATTTTGTTTGTGGTCGAGGCATAATCTGCAGTGAAAAGCGCAGTGTACGAATGGTACATGAGCATTTGAACGAAGATTATAACGAAGACCACGGACAAAAGCTGAAGTTTTGCGTAAGTCCTGTTTAAATTTGATAACTAACAAATTGTTTTTATATGTAGTAGTGTCATTATCCAGGGGAACTAACGAAATGATCACCAAGTGATATTGTCGTTATACAATATCACTTAACGAAGGCTATGGATCATCGTTTGTAACTTAATTTTTAGATAGATTTATCTGAATTAGTCTCGATGAAATATCCAAATTGACTTAGGGTCGAAATCGAGGATTTCTAGCACTTATAATTTCACCATATGTTGCTTGTAATGCTGAACCTAATTCGTATTTATTTTCAGAGGCTAACCAAACTATCGCATTGTTTCTTATTTCAACTGAATCTGGCTGTTCACCAATAAAAATCACACCGATCTGAGTTATTTTATTATCATTAATTTCAACATGAAAGCGACAATTATTAACGTTGCATCTTTTTAAAAGCGCTTCTTCAACTTCTTCTTTAGTAAACTCTTCAGCTTTAGCACCTAACATCTCTTACTCCTTATTTATTCTTATATAAATGTTATGATTATCATAATACGAAGTGGAAATATTTTTATCCGCATTTATTGCATTTAAAATTAGGGTAACATTTCAACTTAATTTGTATACTGATAGTTTGTACTGAGTATATGATAAAATAATCAGTATATTAAATTATCTCTTTTAATAAAATCAAATCACTCATCATTATAAATTATTAGTTAATTGATGTCTTAAATAATTAATATAAACTTCAATTTTTCGCTGTATGGGTTTTACGTTAAGATAATAAAGCGATATATTTTCCAATTTTACCATACACCACTCATTAAAAAATTTATTTGGGACATAACCAAGTGCGACATCAATTTTATTTAAATTAATCTCTTGATAGTGCTTTTTAACCGTTACATTCGTCATAATTTCAGGATAACTTTCTAAAAATTTTCTCATGAGTGGATACACAATTGTTTGAGCCACTTCACGAATACAAACAATATTTAATGTGCCAGTTATTGAGTTATCTTGATTACTTATTATTAAATTGCTTAGTTGATATTCATGTAAGATTTTCTTGCATTGAATATAGTATTTTTGGCCTATATCAGTTGTTTTAATTAAACGCGGAGTTCTGATAATTAACGAGGTATTTAATGATTCTTCAAGTTTCGCTATTTTTTTGCACATTGCAGTTGTTGAGATAGCAAACTGCATTCCGGCAGCAGTAAAGCTACCTTCTTCTACTACTGTTACAAATGCCTGCATTTGATCAAGTGTACTCATAAGTATCGCCAAGATTTAAATTTTAACATAACCATGATCCCATAATCGCCATGTTTTAACTTTACCATTAACTAAGATGTAAAAGTTCATCACATCCATTGTTAAATATTCTTGTTCAGGAACAAAAAATGCTCGTTGCTCAACACGAAATGTTATTTGGTTATCTTCAACAATAATTTCTTTTAACTCGCTCGTTAAGTCTTGATAATTTTTTCTTACCTCAGCAGCCGCGAGTTTTATTTGTGTTAACGTAAAACTTTTGGCAATAGTATGATTATAAAATTCAAGATCTTCATGAAAATAACGGTCGATCAAGTTTTCATTCCCAGCTTTAAAGGCTTCGATAAAAGAGTATTGGGCAAATACATTTGCTTCTTCCTTCGTCATTAACTTCACCTCCAAATAGTATTTGATTATTTTACTGATAATTGAAAATGAATGCTAGAAAGTAAAGGTTGATAGTCTTGAACTTTTAGTTCATTGATTGCATGAGATTGGGACTTAATTTTACTATTTGTAAATAGTTTTTATTGTTAAACCTGAGCGAACATTTGTTTCATTTAGATTTAATTTTAGCGCTATTCCTATTTTGGGTAGGAGTAAGTTCTGTTTTCACGCTTTCATCTTGTTTACGCCCTCTCGCACACGGAAAAAAACTAGAAATAGTATTTATTGTAAAACTGCAAGTAGATTTTATCTTGTTATAAACAGGCGATGTCACTTTATGACTTATACTGATCATTGAATCTAACATAAAAGAAACTATTTGACTGCCAATACCATCATTCACATTCGTCAGTTGCTTTTGCTTAAACAATGAATTTGTCATACTGCCTAGAAAAAATAAAAATAGATAATGAATGATTTTTTCATTATTAGCTAATTCTATTGAAAGTCCTAATTCTTGACCATAAAGATATCCAGTATCAACAAAGAAAAAACTATATTTTAATGCTGCTAAAATATAATCTTGGATTACAGAGCATATTAATGAGATATGTTGGTTTGGCGATCTTGAATGATATTTAAGTAATTCAATTGACTCATTCATTAAATAAATTAAAGAAAAAAAGTAAAGTTGATTCAGAGGTATTTCTACCATTACACCTGCTACTATATAACCACATACACCTGATAATCCTGAACATAATTTATTATTCCTGGTAACCACGTTTGACTTTGTCGTATGTTGAATTAAACGCTCTGTTGTTTTTTCACTGATAGATTGCATTAAAGGCAAATAAAATAAAGCAATAAATAAATTTTGTGCGGTATAATAAATTGTTTGATAATGATTATGTGTTAAATTAATGCTAATCGAAGAATTAGATAATAAAGCGGGTAATAATTGTTTTTCTATTACTGAAGGTTGTGTCAATATTGGTCTATATCCAATACCCGAATCAAATAAAGTAATTATCGATGTGCTTTTTCCATATAAATATTTATACGACATGATAGAACACCATGCGGAATAATTAAATTTCAACATTGTTTCATGCAAACTTGGTATATCATGGGGATGTAATTTAATTCCCAAAATATGTCCAAGTTCGTGAGAAGAGGTGCTTAACTTACTTAATTGTTGTTCAAAAACTTTATATTGTATAAGACGACTAGAATCTACTGACATTTCCATCTTTTCATTCAAACAGATGTTTGCCTTTTTTATAAATCCGTCATGACTGTATTCTTTATGACTCTTGCCTTGAATAATATATTCTTCTTGTTGGGGAATGAGTATTTCAGGGCAATACCCTATGACTAGATCAGGAGAATGAAATTGATTTAGTTTATATTTATTAAATCTAATTAAATCATTAGAAAACTTACTCCAATCCTTTAGTGCTCTTCGAAAAATAATTTCATCGCTGTAACTCAATTTCTGCATGACACCATGAAATAATCTTTTTGCGTTTTTTGATTGATACTGCGGATTAAAACTATAGGATAGTTGGATACGTCCAGCTTCATTTAGTTTCCAAGTAGCATCTATCATTTTAGCTTTTTGACTATCTGTTAAGGTAGGACAAGGTAATAAAGATATAATGGGTAAGGGTAACTCTTCAAAAGATGTTGATGTTAATTCTCTTAATTGCGATTTAGCATTCCCCAGCGATTTATTAATCCTATTTAGTAAATTTTTTGTTTTTTGCACGGAAGGAAGCAACTGAGTTCTATTTTTTAATGCGATCAATTGCGATATTTCATGATGAATTGCTTGAATTGATTCGTTGATAGAAAATTGTTTCTTTATTTTATTACGAATTGATTTATTTTTACGATGCTTATTTTTTTTGTGGGATGCCATGATGATGTCCAGTTTGAAAATTATCTAATTTTAAAAAGATAATGCCTATTCTATAGGCTACACAAAAAAGACATCATCCGAAAAATTCACAGAGATAATAATATTGTTTGTTATTATAATGGGGTATATGGCATTAAAACTTGATTTGTTTCTATCACGTGTATTAGATTTTATTTTTTTTCAGGATGTTAAAGCACTATTCTTTTCTTAATATTAGAAATAATAGTTATATATACTATACTATACTATTTAGTAATCAACATTAATCAATAATTAAGGACTTATTATCATGTCTATAAGTAAATTATCGCAACAGCCCTTGTTTTTATTGTTCGGTTTTTTAAGTTTTAATTTAATCTCAACAATATCGATTGCTGATACGATTCCTAGTCCTCAAGCGCTAGTGTGTAATAGTCAAGCCATGAATAGTATCACAATTAATCGTTGTGTGTATTATCAAGATCCTATGGGTGATCCAATGAAACAAAGATTGACCTTGACTACAAATTATCAAAGCTGCGGATATGATATTTCTGGTTCAACAGAAGAGAATGATGGAAATTGGAGTTACAAGCCTTCAATCAAATTAAATTCGACCGTAAACTCGATTGACACCCCTATCTCATGTACAAATTCAAGTGCCTGTAGTATTAAAAATTTCAGTCAAAACAGTATTTCCAATAAAGGATCAAATGCGACGATAGAATGTGCTGCAGAAATTAGTCAACAAAATGGTAGCAGTGTTCCTGTCGTTATAAAAGTCGAAGCAAATTATAATTAACGATAAGCTATTCATATAATATTGATTAGCTTTATGTTAAACATAACAACAATTAAAGTCTCAATTAGCTGTTTAATTGAGACTATCTATATTTAATAAGTAACACTTACAGTCACAATATAAAAGTGTAAATTGAATTGTATTTCGCTCAAAACAAGTTGGATCAATATCCTTAAATCAGTATCACAATGGTTAAAATCTTTGATTTTTGTGATTTGTTAATCAGCTATAAATTGAATCGTTTCGCTTGTGTTAATCCGTTATATCCCCAAGATGAAGCTGTGATTTCATCAATAATGACATAACTTGCTTCTTGTAACGTACCAATTGTTTCTTTTAAAAGCTCAATAATCTGTTTAATGATTTCTGTTTTTTCATTTTCACAGGACTTACGCAAAACGAAGATTTTGTTTGTGGTCGAGGTATAATCTGCAGTGAAAAGCGCAGTGTACGAATGGTACATGAGCATTTGAACGAAGATTATAACGAAGACCACGGACAAAAGCTGAAGTTTTGCGTAAGTCCTGTTTCAGTAAAATATAAGCATTCTTCAAACATGCTGTAATACCATCTTAATTTAGTTGCATATGCAACTAAATTATTAATCGCACATATATCGCTACAACTTTAATTAAGACGCAATTAATTTAACTTGCCAACTTGCGGTTGAATCGATTTGAAATAATTCCTGACAGTATTTTGCAACAGCTTCAACTTTTTGTTCTATTTGCCAAGGAGGATTAATAATCATCACCCCATTGCCACAGAGTCCTTGCTTATCTTCTGATAATGAACAACGAGTAAAAGACGCATTTAATTTTGGTACATTAATTTTATTGAATATTTTTTTGACTTCCTTTTCATATTGAGTTGACACAAGTGGATACCAAATTAAATACGAGGCGGTGGAAAAACGAATTAAACTTTTTTGAAGACTTTCGGCAAGTAAATTAAACTCATTTTCTTGTTCAAAGGGGGGATCGATAATAACTAACCCCCGTCGTTGTTTTGGTGGCAGGATAGCACCTAAAAATTCATAGGCATCTCGTTGATGACAATGAATATTAGGATAAGATTTTAGATTATATTTTAATTGTTTAATATCGTCTGGATGCAATTCATTAAGAATCATCTCATCGTCTTCTCTTAAAAAATGTTGACTAATTAGAGGAGAACCAGGATAGATTGTAATTAATTTCTCAGTTTGCCATTGATTGATGATGTTAACATAGGTTTGCATTTCAGGAATGATAGGCGATTTAAGAATTTGCATAATACCCTGTTGAAACTCAGGTGAGCGCAACGCCTCATCGACCGTTAAATCGTATAAACCAATTCCAGCATGACTATCTATAATAGTGAGGGGTTTATTTTTGGCAGTAAGATACTCCAATATTAAACAAATGATACTGTGCTTGAATACATCGGCAAAATTACCGGCGTGATAAATGTGTCTATAATTCATATGATTATGCTATTAATTCAAATCGAGCATTATAAACCTAATTAATTTACGAGCAAATAAATAAATTTATAGGCAAAATTTAATACCCATAATGAATTATCTTTACTTGACAATTTATTGGGATAACATAAAGATTCATGCCACATAGTTTGACGGATACAAATAAAAAAAAGCACCTTTTTATTTGACTTTTTTCTTGCACTTTTTAGTTCTAACCCAATTATCATAGAATTATGATCAAATATTACAAAGACTTCAAATAACTTATAAATTATATATTTTTTGGTTTCTTAATGCCCCCCTAATTGCCAAGATGCTATAATATATTATATTGATTTAAAACCATTATAAACACGGATGTAAAAATGCTGGGTGCATATTAAATGTGAGTGTTGATGTTGGTGGAAATGGTTCGAGCAATTTATCAGAAAATTCTACTGTAAATGAAACAAATAACGACGTTTTATTTATTGGTGAATTATCAGATATAAACATATCTGTTGATATTGCCGACTTTAAAATAACTGAAGTAAAACCCTTAGAGAACGGTGAAGGTTATCTTATTACCGGAAAAATGGGTGATATATCTATTCAATATGTTTCCTATAATGATTTCTATATTATCGATAATAGTAATTAAATTTTTAAATTCTCCCCTTTTGTAGACGCATTTTTCACGTATATTGATAAAGATGAAGCACCGTTCAAGCTCGATGCTGATAACTTAATATTAAACCCGCTAGTCTCTAATATATTTTTTAACGATACCACAGAACATCAACCAGATTTGACAGATATTAATGCGCTTGATGCTAGTCAAATTGGCTTTAGTGATAATGTCATGTTTTACTTGGCATCCACACACACTGACATTTATGATTTCAAGAAAAAAGAAGATGCTTCGTTTGACAAAATGAATGTTGAATTCTCTGATGACGTGATAGGTGTTGTTAATATTGCGGAACAAGAATTCATTAACATCAATGACGTGGATTTTAATCGAGAATATATTTCCATCGGTTTTAACAATAACGATTTAGTCGAATTACCATTTAGTGGTAATAGTTTTACATTCATTGATAGAAGTTATATCGAAGCCACTACCGCCGATATTTATGATTATGTTTTACTACAAGGTTTAGATTATCAAGAAATAGCAGCCAATTCGATTAGCTATTCTTCACCACCCACTATCATAATTGCAAAAAATGAAACCCCAGATGAACCCACTGCCTATTTTGAGAATAGTGAGAGTGAAGTAATTTCTGATAGTACACCCGGTTCCCCCATTAATTCACAACCAAATAATTCTCCAGGTGAATATTCACCAAATGAAGAAATTATCTATTCACCTAGCAATCCTCCTCCAACAAATGATACTTCTTATCCAACCACTTTCGTACCAAATTCAGCGCCTAAATTATTAAATCCGATTGATGACCAATATACGTTTGAGGATTCATTATTTAGTTTTAAAATGCCAAGTAATATGTTTTTTGATGGTGATTTTGGCGATAGTCTAACGTATAAAGCCACGCAAGTCGGGAGCACTAAATTACCCAGTTGGCTCACGTTTGATACTGCTAAAAATTTATTTATTGGTACCCCCACCAATGATCATGTTGGTGCCTATGAAATTAGATTAACCGCAACAGATTCTCACAATGCCTCTATTTACGATGAATTTATTATAACCGTTGTTAATACCAATGATACGCCAACCACTGAAATTGCCTTTGTTTCACAAATTGCTATAGAAGATGCGCCATTTAATTTTACATTTGATAACACTGTTTTTAATGATGTCGATGTCGGTGACGTATTATCATATAGTGCCACATTAACAGATGGCTCGCCCTTACCTAGTTGGTTAACCTTTGATGCGTTAAATAGAAGTTTTTCTGGCACTCCGGCAAATCCTGATGTTGGGATCTTAAATATTCGCGTGACTGCCACGGATTTAAAAGGTGAATTCACCACTAACGATTTTAGTTTAGAAGTTAAAAATACCAATGATGCGCCAACTGCTGTTATCGATAATGATGTCACAGATGAAGATACCACTTTCACTACGATCAACGTTTTAACGAATGATACCGATCCTGACTTAGGTGATTCACAATCGGTTGTTGGTTTTGATACAACGCTCACTTTAGGCATCGTCATTAATAATGGTGATGGGACCTTTAATTATAATCCCAATAATGTTTTTGAATATTTAGATTTTGGTGATGTCGCAACGGATAGTTTCACTTATACAATGAGTGATGGGCAAGGTGTTCAATCTACCGCAACCGTAACAATTGTAATTAATGGTATAAACGATGCGCCAATTGCCAATGCAGATTTCGATACAACAGATGAAGATTCTGCATTCACGACTATTAATGTATTAAACAATGATACTGATCTTGATGCCGATGACACGCAAACGATTGTGAATCTTGATAATACAGCAACGCAAGGTATTGTGATTAATAATGGTGATGGCACATTTGATTATGATCCGAATAATGCATTCGAATATTTAGATTTCGGTGATGTGGCAACAGACAGTTTCACCTATACCATGCAAGATAGTCAGGGTGTGCAATCAACTGCAACGATGACCATCACAATTGTTGGTGTGAATGATGCGCCGGTTGCATTTGATGATACAGATACCACCGATGAAGATAGCGCATTCACCACAATTAATGTTTTAAACAATGATACGGATTTAGATGCTGATGATACGCAAACTATCGTGAGTATTAATACAGCAGGAACTTTAGGCCTTGTCACAAATAACGGTGATGGTACGTTTGATTATGATCCGAATAATGTATTTGAATATTTAGATTTCAGTGATGTGGCAACAGACAGTTTCACCTATACCATGCAAGATAGTCAGGGTGTGCAATCAACTGCAACGATGACCATCACAATTGTTGGTGTGAATGACGCGCCCAATGCTGTGAATGATGGTGATACCACTAATTAAGATACCGCATTCACGACGATTAACGTGTTAACCAATGATAACGATGTTGATGCCGATGATACAAAATCGATCGTGAGTATTAATACCGCGGGCACGATTGGCAGCGTCACCAATAATGGTGATGGTACGTTTGATTATAATCCCAATGGGAATTTTGAATTTTTAGATTTTGGTGATACCACCACCGATTCATTCACGTATACCATGCAAGATAGTCAAGGCGTGCAATCAACGGCAACCGTGACGATCACCATTACCGGTGTCAATGACACGCCAACTGCAGTCAATGACGGTGATTCCACAGATGTTGATGCTGATGATACAAAATCAATCGTGAGTATTAATACCGCGGGCACGATTGGCAGTGTTACGAATAATGGTGATGGTACGTTTAATTATAATCCCAATGGAAATTTTGAATCTCTTGCCGCAGGCGCAACAACAACAGATAGTTTCACTTACACCATGCAAGATAGTCAGGGTGTGCAATCCAGCGCAACCATGACTATTACCATTACCGGCGTAAATGACGCACCTGTTAATACGGTCCCCGGCGCACAAACAATTCCTGAAAATACCACGACTGCCATTGCTGGCATTAGTGTAAATGATGTCGATGGTAATTTAGCATCAACAAAATTAACGGTTAGCAACGGTGTTATCAATGTGACGCTGAGTGGTGGTGCGTCAATTTCTGCTGGTGCAAATGGTTCTGCAACATTAACCATTTCAGGTAATCAAACTGACATTAACAACACCCTCGCCTCGTTAACTTATCAAGGAAATATTGGTTTTGAGGGGCCCGAAACGTTAACAGTTTATTCCGAAGATAGCGCGGGTACGCCATTAAGTGATACTGATACGATTAATATATCTGTTGGTGATCCACCTACACTTGATGTGAATGTGACATTAACAATAGACGAAGATGATGCTGCAACTATTATTAGCAGCGCATTGCTCGACACCAATGATGCAAGTGATCCTGATACCGCCATTATTTATACGATTAATACATTACCGACTTTAGGTATTTTAAAATTAGTTGATACTGAACTTAAAATTGGCGAAACTTTCACCCAAGACGATATCAATAATAATCGTTTAAATTACACGCCTGATGAAAATAATAATGGCGCGGATACGTTTAACTTTGATGTGACCGATGGCTCAACAATTTTAGCAAATAATACGTTTAACATTACGATTAATCCTATTAATGATGCGCCTATTATTTCAACGACAAATGATTTTTATTTTGTACCTTTGCTTGAAAATACCAGTTCACGTTATTACACGACGACAGTCAAACAATTAATGGAATCCGGTGGCGTGGGTACTCGTTATTCGGATGTCGGTTTTCAAGCTTATGATATAGACACTGATATTACTGATGATGAACTTGGTATCGCCATTTTTGCAGCAAATACCGCAAATGGTGTTTGGGAGTATTCCACAACGAATGGTTCTACATGGTCTAATTTTGGCGTGTTAAGTGTAAATAATGCGTTATTGTTAGATAGACTTAATGGTTCAATGCAAGATATTTTATTACGCTTTACGCCGACAAATAATTTTTCTGGCACAGCAGATATTAATTTTCATGTGTGGGATAAATCCACTGGCACCGTTTTTAATTACGAAGATTTAACGTCAACAGGCACAGGTGGCACAACTGCTTTTAGTGAAAATACCGAAACGGCAACGATGACTGTTATGCCATTAACAATGAATCCATCTAATAACACAACGGGTAATAATATTGCCGAAGCGCTTTATGTTGCATCAGGCAGCACCACTTTCACTTACGCAATTGGTAATGGTGGTGGAAATCAAACAGTAAACTTACAAGCGAATGTCATTCAGGGTTTAAATGGTGCTGATGAAATTGGTGAATATGACAACGCTATCATTGATATGGATCATGTCTTTGATGAACGTAGCAGCTATTATCTTTATTTTAATTTTGGTAATGATCAATTTTTTACAAATTATGCTAATGATCCCGATGGTGATCCAACCAACAATATTATTTACGGTGATGCAAAAACGTTTACCGTCGACATGTATTCTCACAACAATGACACACATCCCGATTCTTTTAATGGCTTTTTCTGGGTTTCAGATGAATCATCCTACAACACTAACCAAGCACATTATAAAGGGGGTGTGGATGTCATTCGTGGAGGTGCGGGTAACGATACAATTTATGGTGATTGGCAAACGATAAATCACACAAGTACGACACAAGCGACAGGAAGTACGAATAGTTCAGATAGCGTTCAAACATTGGCATTTTATTACGGTGGCGCAGATGTAATTATAGGCGGCGCCGGTGATGATAGTATTTATGGTGATTGGCAAGTAGAAAATATTAATGACTCGAATATTGCCGCGAGTAATCCTGGCGTTACACATAATAGCACTGCAACGTTAACTGCAGGTGCTGATAAATTTATTTTTGGTGAAGCCAGTGGTAATGATACGATTTTTGATTTTAATGATGGCCTCGATAAAATTGTTTTTTATCGGTTGAATGTTTTAGATATCAATGATCTTCATCTCGTGCAAAGCGGTGCCGATGTTATTATTTATGAAGATTCTGATGGTGATAATAATCCCGATGTAGGAACGGGATCGATTACTATAAAAAATGTAATAATTGCAGATTTGACTAGTGATGATTTTGATTTTTCGCCTGCACTTGCTGATTTTTATACGATAACGGGTTATGTCACTCTGGGTGACTATACTCGCTTATATGTTAATACTGTAGATGGATTACTCGGCAATGATCACGATTATTTTTCAGGAACGATTGGATCATCACGTTATATTGAAGTAGCTGATACTAGTAATTTAAATGGTTCATTATCTATAAAACAAGATGGTAGTTTTTCTTATGTGCCTGATGTTGAATTTAGAGGTGATGCTACATTTACTTATTATTTGCATGATTGGTATGGAAGACACCCTGTCGCGCAATTAGTGACGATTACCGTCGCCAGTGCTTTTGGTGAAGCTTATACTTCACCTATCCGCGAAAATTTTGCGCCCTACGATGACACTGACGCCAATACTGTGCAAGATCTGCTAGATTCAATTGGTGTGGGTACTTCTGAGTTTCGACATTTTGTTGATGCTGATGGAAATATTATGGGCATTATTGTGATTGATGCTGATGATACCAATGGAACGTGGGAATATTTTGACGGCGCAGCATGGCAAAGTTTTGGTGCTGTTGCGATCAATAATGCTTTACTTCTCGATTTAACGACCAAAGTAAGATTTGATGCGAATGATAATTATCAAGGTGAAGCCACTTTCGAATTTGGTGGATGGGATGGCACGGGTGGTTATGCCTTTAATAATTATATTGTAAATGATGCCTTAACAAATGGTTTAGGCACACCGTTTACGAATTTAGATTATGCTTATTCTGCCACAGTGAGACAAACCACTGTGCAATCCTATGATGAAAATTTAAATTTGCGTGATGCCACCGCTTCAACGACTGACTTTTACGGTGAAGGAACAGCGAATGGAACTGCTTCATTTACTAAAACTGTATCTGTCATCGGTGATTCTCCATATTATTTAATGGCAGTTGAAGCCTATCCACTTGCTGGCCAATACACAATGGCCATCAATCAAAGTGATAACTTTACTTCCGATCGCATTCAAGGCAATAACTATGCGGATAATTTATACGGCGAATTTGAAACTTACACTTTAGACTTTAAAACTACACATAATCACGTTCAATATATCTATTACACAGCGGGCGGTTTTTTTGACCCTATATATGAAATTGATCCAGGTGCTGGGAGATCAACAGGTAATTATTCAGTTAATTTTGGAACTGATCATATTGGCGCATCTGATTTACGTGATGCTGCAAATAATATTAAAGTTAATACCCTCTATGGTGATACCAAAACTATCGATATCACTTCAAATGCACAAGCAGAAACAAGCGGTGAACTTTATTACGCTGCACCGTTCCTAGGCGCGTTTACATTAACACTAGGCAGTGCTGTTTCGAATGTTTATGTTAATGGCGGTAATGACTTACTATTAGGCAATAATGGAAATGATACGCTCTATGGTGATTTTGAAAATATTATCTTTACAGGAATTGCGAATGTTTCTGGTTCAGGAACAGATGCAACAGCCAATGGTATTTTTAATTTTGGGAATGATGTTTTAATCGGTGGCGCCGGTAATGATACTTTATACGGTGACTATAGCACCTTTACAGATAATACTAATTATGGTGGATTAGCAGGAAACGAAACTGTAATAACCACATTTAATCGCGGCATAAATTATTTTATTTTTGGTGAAAATAGTGGTGATGATATCATTGCCGATTTTCAAGATACTAAAGATAAAATAGTATTTTATCGTCCAGGTGTGACTCAATTTGATAAGCTTTATCTCGAACAAAGCGGTGCAAATGTTATTGTCTATGAAGATTTAAATGGTGATAACATCGGCGATCCCGGAACGGGATCTATCACCGTGTTAAATATAACCGTTGCAGATTTAACAAGTGCTGATTTTATTTTTACACCGGGTATCGATGATTCTTATAATGTAGAGACCTATCAGTTAATAACAAAAAATGCCGCAGCAGGTGTGTTAAGTAATGATTATAATTTTTATAGTTCACAAACAGGCGCTTCACTTTACGCGCAGTTAATTGATTCGAGTAATATCAATGGTGGGTTGACGTTATATCAAGATGGCAGTTTTGAATATCGATCGAGTTTGGGGTTTGTGGGCACTGCGAGTTTCACTTATCTCACTCATGATTGGTTTGGTAAAGGCGCAATTGCAAAAACAGTATCAATCATTGTTAGCGTTGGCGCTAAAAATACGAATAGCATGTATATTTCTTCAACACAAGCCAATGGCGCAGTATCTAATGGAACTGATTCTAGTTCTAACAATGCTGATACAATTTCAACGATTTTATCAAGTGCAGGCTATGGTAGTGAAAATGTTCGTCATTTTATCAATCAAGATAATAATGCTCAGGGTGTTGCAGTTCATGCTGCCGATCAAGCAAATGGTAATTGGCAATATTTTGATGGCGCTTTATGGCAAAATTTTGGCGCGGTATCTGACACGAGCGCATTAATTCTTGGTATTGATACTAAAGTACGCTTTAAAGCGAATACAGATTTCGAGGGCACGGCCACCTTTACGATGGTCGGTTGGAATGGGAATGGTTCTTATACCATTGGTCAGAAATATAATTTAGCTGATGATGGTTTTGGCAATCCAAATAATGGCGTTGGCACACCATTCACCTTAGTCGATGCTTCAACTTCAGCCGTCGTCACGCAATATATTTTCGCTTTATCTAACTCAACGTTTAATCACGTTGAAGCAATTTTCGGTGGTGGAGATAGTTACGGTAATGGTTCGCAAAGTGGCAGTTATGGTCCTGAAACTGTAACCGGAAATCCAAGTGGTTCCGGTCTTTCTCATGAAATTGCAGTTGGTTTAAATATTAATCGCACGGAAACTTTATCCAATGATAGAGTTGAAGGTAAAAACTTTTCAACTAATCTCTATGGTGACTATGAAGATTATACGGTTAATTTTGGCACGCTACATAGTCATGCCGTAAGTTATAGTTTTGACTTTTTTGGAAACACATTGACTTGGAATACAGGCTATGGGACAACAACGGGATCCCTAACCGTTAACTTTGGATCAGATCATGTGGCGGCGAACTTATCTCGAGATTTATTAACAGCCAATAGTGATAACTTTATTTTTGGTGATACACAACTTGTGACAGTTAATGCAGAAGCAACTGCCTCCACAAGTAATATATTCACAGTAAATGGGGTACACCAAAGTGGTGTTTTTCCAGATGCGGGAAATGCTGTCACTAACATTATATTAAATGGTGGTGATGATTTACTGAGTGGAAATGATGGCGATGATACGCTTTATGGTGATTGGCAAACGATTAACTATAACGCAACGGCTACAGTCAATGGTTCCGGTTTAGATGCTAAAACACATTTAACGATTAACAGTGGCAACGATATTCTCATCGGCGGTGCCGGTAATGATGATTTATACGGTGATTTTGATTTGAGTAATCTTACACAAGTCGATTCATTTTCAACACTGCCAGGAACAAATGCTTCTGCAGATAGTAGTGCTACGAATGGCAATGATTTATTTATTTTTGGATTAAACTCAGGCACAGATACTATCCATGATTTTCAAAAAGGCAATGATCATATTTATATTAATGATGGGATGACAAATAGTTATGCTGATTTAACCATTAATGATTTAGCGGGCTCTTGGTCAATTACCAAAAAAGACGGCGCCATCATTAATATTTTAGATCCAGGTGACGTATTAACTTTAGATAGTACTGATTTTTATTTTAATACACCGACGACTGCCGATAGTTACTCAATTGCACAAAATGGCGTGTTAACCACAAATGCAGCGACAGGCGTGTTAAACAATGATATCAATGTTTTTGCTGATATTTTAAATACGCCGTTAAAAGCGAAATTAGGTGATGTTTCTAATTTAAATGGTTATATACAATTTTATCAAGACGGTAGCTTTGAATATACGCCAGATGCTGGTTATTTAGGTAGTGCGAGCTTTACTTATTATGCTGATGATTGGTATGGAACAAGTCATGCTACAACTGTGTCACTGACTATTTTCTAATTTATTTTATGGTGAAAAATTACTTGTTTCGAATTTTAGGTAAATAAATTTTATAATAAATTGATAAAAATCTTAATATAAAAATAAATACGCCAGATATTATAATTGCAAGTGTGAGACTATAAGTAATTAACCACAAATATAATATACAACCAATCACCACAGGTGTAGCGTAAAGTTCTGCTGTAAACACTAACGGCATTTTATTACAGAATAAATCACGTAACATACCACCACCAATACAAGTAATTGTCGCTAAAATAATTGCCGTTAAATCAGTTTGACCTGTAATCTGTGAAACGGTTATTCCGGTTACCATAAATGACACTAATCCCAACGTATCAAATGTGGATAATGAAACCTCAAAGAACTTTCGATTCGTATATTTTTTTAGTAAATGATAAAAAACAAAAGTGACAATGGCGATAGACAAGGCTAAATAAATATACCAACTTGAAGTTAACCAAAATACTTTTCGATTGATGATCACATCGCGAATTGTGCCCCCACCAACACCTGTAATAGTGGATAGAAAAATAACACCACCAATATCCATGTTACATTGAATCGCCGCAATCGCGCCTGAAAACATAAACGCAATTGAACCGAGTATATCAAAAATTAATAATACATGGTTTACATCCATATGAAGTCTCTTGCTGTAGTATTATTGAATAATTACTGATTTTGTTTAGCCCATTCGTTTAACGCTTGAATATATATCTCAACCCCTTTTTGTAAATTACTTTGCAAAATATATTCATCTGTTTTATGCGCCATTTCTGTCGTACCGGGGCCTAAAATTAACATTGGGGTATCAACAAAATAATCTTGAAATACTGAGCCATCAGTAAAAAAAGGTGCGTAACTACTTGCGATATCTTGTTCTAATATATTTTTACAAATCGAAAAAATTGAATCGACAAGTGGATGATGTCTATCAGTATTAACAGGGCCAAGATCGACAATTCGATGAATTGTAATATCATCACCAATTAATTGTTGAATTGTTTTAACTAAATGATCATGTGTTTCGCCGGTAATCGTACGAAAGTCAACGCAAATTTTTGCATAGTCTGGAACAGAGTTGATATTTAATCCCCCTTCAATTTCACTGACATTTAATGTTGCTTTACCCATTTCATTGGGGGGCTCATCAGGGAAATTAAAATTTTTTAATTTTTCGATGACGGTGGCTAATTTATAAATGGCATTGACACCTTCTTCTGGCATCGAGCCATGTGCCGTCACACCATGCGCCACCATATCCACCCATAACACACCACGATGGCCTAGTAATGGTTTATTTTTTGTTGGTTCGCCAACAATCACCATATCGGATTGTTCTATGACGCCAGGTTGTTGAACGAGATATTTTGCGCCTTCACAACCTGTTTCTTCACCCGCCGTAATGAGTAACGTGACATTATGCTTGGGATTTTTTTTGCAAAATTCAATTGCAGCAATAACAAACGCAGCCACACCACCTTTCATGTCTGTTGAGCCGCGCCCGAATAATTTATCGCCGTCGGTTTCGCCAGCGAAAGGATCATGTTGCCAAGGTTTTTCACCGAGTGGAACGATATCCATATGTCCAGTAAAAACGAAGGGTTTACCATTTGAACCCGATTGAAACTTCGCGATTAAATTCGTGCGATTGTTTGCAAAATCAAAATAACTGACTTTAAAACCGTTATTTTCTAATAAGTGACCGAGATATTTTGCACATTCATTTTCACCATCTCCTGCCATTGTTTTAATGGTGATGATCTTTTTAGTTAATTCGACAACATCCAATTGTCCCATAATCGTACTCCTTGTTTAATTCAGTCAAATTCTTAATATAACTTGCACAATAGGAATAAAAAATTTGTCTTAATGTGCGCTCATTGTTTGCGTTATTATGACATTTTCATTCATGATAGCAAAGCCGCAATGTTGTGATATATTGGCAGAGGTTTAATCGCTATTCACCAAATTTATTGAAGTAATAAATTTCTTGAGTTCTGTCATGGACTTTATAATTAACAATTTAGTTTGATATTCTTCGAGTGTTTTTTTATATTTTTGACGATTTTTACGATAGGTGATCATAATATGTTTCACCATAAAAAAACGCCATTCTTTAGAAGCACCATTGAGATTACCTACTCTTGTTGGATCGCGTTTTAATGAACGTTTTAAATATCGTATTAAACAGCCAATAGTTGGTAAGTCTAACCAAATAATCGATGTGGCATTTTTTAATCTTTCACTAAACCATTTACTGTAATTGCCATCAATTATCCACTTGTCTAATTGCATTAATTGATTGTGTTGAAAATTAAAATCATCATCTGATGTTCGCTGCCAATTGGTATTTTCTTGATGTGCAAGCCTATCTAAATGATAACATGTGATATTTAATTTATCTGAAAGCAGTTTTCCAAGTGTTGATTTGCCACTTGAACTACATCCAATAATACAAATTTTATTGCCGAGCTTAATCATAATTTGAGGTTTTTATTTTTTTCCTGTCACTTCTAAATAAGTAAACATTCCACCAACAGGTAAAATTCCGAGTTCAATTTGTTTTCGCCAATACGCATTATCGTTGACGATGTGTAATATTTTATGACAGTGGAATCGCCAAAGACCGGGATTATTCGCTCTAAATGCAATATCTCGCGTTTGCCCCGGCGCGATATTAACAGTTGCCGCAGGCCATTGCGCAGATTTTTTAATATCGCCACCTTCCGTACCAACAATATTAAACGTATAACCATGTAAATGAATAGGATGAGCTGTGTTTGCAAGATTACCAAAGCGAACTTTAACTAAAGCGCCTAATTTCACTTTAAGAATAGGTGAATTTGGCGCGACTAAACCATTATAGGTAAACCAATCAGGATCCATTGAAAATACGGTGGGTTCACCGCCCCCAGGTGGCAACGTAAACATTTGCAGCATGATGGCAAAATCTTTAGTGTAACGCGGTTTACCTTTTGGTAAGGCAATGAAAAAACCACCCATCCCTTTTTGCACTTGTTTAGTGTCATTAAATCCACTGTGATACATGAAGGTACCCACTTGCTTAACTTCAAACTGGTAAGTTGACGTTTTACCCGGTTCGATGACAGGCTCAGTTGTGCCGCCAGTTCCATCTTGATCATTGGGGACAATTAAGCCGTGCCAATGCACAGTGGTGGGCTCGGGTAATTTGTTCTCAACGATAATTCTGACATGATCGCCACGATGAACAATAATCGCCGGCCCTGGAATATGCCCGTTATAACCCCACCCTTCTAACACTTCTGATTTTTGTGGCAGTTTCATTTCTTTACCATAAAAGCGATTATGCTTTTTTTCTGCAGGTGTTAACGTATTAATGTCTGCTTGATAAATAGTTTGTTTGACCGGTTCTGCAATAAGAGTAAAGGTTTTCCATTTTCCTTCCATCTTATAAGGTAAAATATAACCGCCAGGAACGATAACAGAATTATCTTGGTGATAAACGGGTTTGGCAAAAATAATATTGATCGTAAATAGTATTAATATGAGAAAAAAATAACAAAAAGTCCTTTTCATCATTTACATCCTAGAGAAAGTTATGATTGCTTCATGGTAACAGTTTATTGAGTTAATGCCTATATTGTTAAAAAGCACGTCTATCTAAATTGGGTAAAACTCGCATCACTGGACTTTGTCGAGTTTCTGGATTTAATCTACTTACTACAAATCTAGACAAATGAAATAGCGCTAAATGAGCTACTATAGAACTTGTTGACGGTCTAACGGGTTCTATCACGCTTTCTCTTTCTCGTAAGTTCTCAACATTGTTTATATCACCTAGTAATGCTTCCATATGTAATATAAAATCAGTAAAAAATCCTGCTCGATTTTGTTGTATGTTGTCTATCAAACTGGGTTGGAATTCAGGAACTCTATGGGTTGGTTCTACATTGAAAAAACCATGCAACCCTATCGGTGCAATATTCACACCCTGCTCTATTATTATATCCTCTGGAAGAATTGATGGTAATTCTCTCTCTACATTTCGAGTTGAAGCACCAAGATCGTAATGTTGAGCTTGCCAATGATCTATCACTTCATCAGGGACCTGTGTTGCTGGACATAATTCTCGTAGCATCGCCCATAAATATATCTGTTGGGTTATCACACAAGAATAAGCATCACGACCTGTCGCCAATTGCATAAATCCCACGACAGAGGTTTCGGGTCTGTGCGGGGAATTTTCTACTCGTTTGAATGGAAGCTTAATTTGTGTAGCGTTTTTTAATGCTGCCATTTCATCCTGAGAACAATTTTGATGTAACTCTTCAAAAAAAACCACTTTCGCTGCTTGGCATTTCTCAATTTTACTTTGATTATTTTCATAATGAATAGTACCTGGATTTCCATCAACACCAATTTCATGTAATTTTAATAAGTATTTGCGAAGTGCGTCACAGAATTTATCACTTAACACAATTTCACTATAATCTTTCATTTTTCTTTCATGTTCTTCGATTACACTAGCGGTCACTGGATGTTGACGTATTTTTCTTTTTGCAGCATCTGAATAAGAACGAATTGGATTATGAGTATTTGGATTAGTAAATAACTCACTACCATACTCAATACGACTTTTTAGATATTCACTAATTTCAGCAACATCTTCAAATCGTCCGTCTAAAAATATTAAACGCGCGAGTGGAATCTCTGCTATGTTAGTGCCCATAAAAGTTTGTTTATTTGGATTTTCTTGATTGGCCCATTGTTTAATATCTTGTAATTCGTTGGGCTGCATTTCTGCTTGCCATTTTTTCATAAATTGAGAGAGTGTTGGATTTATATCGATTTCAGTGAACAATATTTTAAAATCATTCGCATGCTCGAGCATAAAATTGAAAAAATCTCTGAAGCTTATTTCATCATTATCGGTTTTCTGATTACAAAAATCAGAATTAAAAAAATGTGTTAAATGTTGTACTAATGTTCTATTTGGATTATCGCTTAGATTGAATGTAGTATTATTACGATCGCTTCTAAGTAACACTTGAAGTAATTTTTTTAAATCATTTTTCTTCATTTTATAGTTTTGACTTTTATATTATTAGTAATGATTAGTCTAATGAAAGAGTCTTAATGATTAAATCAGAATAAAAACACATAATCATCCGGGGAAAGAGATACCCTCAACCTTTGGCTTTGTGTAATTGGGTTGGTTTTTATGTGTTGTTTAAATTAATACTCATGTTAAGCAAACTTTTCTTTCTATTATTATTTCAATAATAGAAAAATTTAAACAAGATATAAAAATATTAAAGGCATTTAAGGCTGTGCATGGAGAGTTAAATCCTTACACAACCTTAAATGATTGATGTGTTCTAGCAATGACTACGTCTAATTAAAGGAAATATGTCCCTAGGTAAGACTGCGCCTCTAACAGGGCGTTGAATAAAATCTTCAGGTTTGACGTAAAATAAATTTCCGGCAGATAAATTATTATTTAGATAAATGCCACTTTGAGGGCCCATGATAAGCCAATTTGAAGTATTAATTGAGCTTGGCGCATAATAGAAATAACCTGAATCATTTTTCTTTTTGCCAATATACTTTCCAGCAGGCAAAGCGAAAGTCACATCACCTGATTTTAATTTATAAGCTTTAGAAAGAACGATACATTTTACCCCAGCTTGCGGAACATTCTGCGCTGCAGTAAAAAGAAAATCATCTTGAAAGTGGTCACTAATACTTGCCTGCGGCCCCATGCAACCACATAAACATAGAACTGATAAAATAGCTAATAATTTAATATATCGCATTACGTATAATCCTCTTTAAAGTTATCCTGATAAAAAACGCGATATTTTATTCATGTGATGTCAGTTTTACAACTCGAAAAAACACGGATATTTTTACTCTAAACTTAGGTTCTAAGCTCATATTTAACCCTATTCTTTAAATATGAGCTATTTGGTATTAAGAATTTAAGAATGATCAAAATCTTTTATTACTTCTGCATAAAATTGATAAATTGCTTTCTTATCAATTTCGTTCGAGGGTATTGCATAAGACACGTTATCGATAATGGTAGAATTACTTAATAGGTTAATTAAGTCAGATTTGCTCTTACAGTTTAATTTATAGCGTAATTTATCGATATGAGAACGAATAGTAGTCCAAGAAACGCCAAGTTGCTGAGCAATTTTTTTCATGGTGAGATTTTGTTCTAATAATCGTATTACACCAATTTCTTTCCGTGTTAAGTATATATTATCGAATGGTTCATCAAGTTTTATTCGACAAATTTTAAAATCATGCTCATCTAATAAAACATCTCTTTTTTCTATTTTTCTAAATATTTCTTTACAACTCATGTTTTGATTGTTTTTTAACATTTTCATAAATGTCTGATAAAGAATTGCACGACTACCGTGATTTGAAAATTTTGTTGCTGTTTTAATTAGTCCTGCTGCTTTGGTTTTAAAATACGGTAGAAAAGATTCAATATATGATTTATTTAATATAAAAAGTTCTTTAAATCCCGAGTTTTTTTCGTTAGTGCCAAAAGTGAAAAACTCATAAAATCCTGAGCGTAATCTTGAGATTGTAATTAAATGACTGATATCAAACTCATCTTTGATGGGTTTTAAAAAATCGCGATATAATTTGGTAGTTTGATCAATATCATCATAATAAACAATGTTATGAACTAAAGGGTTTAATGAATTCTCTGCACTTAACACAATTTTATTTTCTCTGATAAACTCAACCACTTCTGGATTCGTTGTCAGTAAAGTCGTTTTAAGAGAGCTATCAAGTTTAACATATGAAAAATAATTAATATTTAAATTTTTCATCAGGGGCTTGCATATTTCTTTAACTTCATTATGTGATTCTTGTAAAAATGTTGTGTCTCTGTAAATCATTTTGTATACCCTTTATCTGCTGCTAGGCTTATTTTCTGTCTATCCAACGAATTCAAACTTGTTGTGCTGTCGATATGTCAAGTTATATTATAACGTTATGTGCCCATCTTAATATTTACCAGCAATTCCTGCATCATCAATTCTAGCGATAAAATTGATGAGAGGAGATCACGTGAAGAATTCCAAACCATTATTCCTTATTTAACAATTAGTTAGGAGCTTAGATAAGATGACTCAAAAATAACCTAAGAAAGTTATACGTATTATATCTAGGGCTAGATTATTAAAATTATGAGTAATTTGATTATTATAGACTCTTTTGTTGTGAAATATGATATTGAGCATTTAGTAATAAAGGTAAAACGACAGCTTGCTCGCTGTTAAGAAGGAGTGAAAATGTATCAGTATTTAAAATACTCACAAGCTTATCTAACCTTTCTGCGGTTAACCCACCGACAAGCTTTTCAAAACTTTCAATCGAATCATCTGCAGAGATTTAGTTACATTTGCATTTTGTTGTAAGTATTTTGTTAAATTAATCATATAAAACGCAAAAAATTTTAATGAGTGAATATCATTGACAACTAAAGCATCAACCTCTCTTGTAAAATGCGCAATTGGATTTTGAAATTCTTGCAAATAATAAGCTTGAGAAATCTGTCTCAATTTTTTTATGTCTGAAAAAAACTGTTGAAAATGTTTTTCTTTAATGCTTGGCGAATTTAGTTTAATTAAAAGTCCTTCGAATTCCTCAATCGACAATGTTAAGCTTATCATTTGACGTAACATCGCATAATAATACTGGGTGATTTGATTATTCTTCTTTGAAAAAACTTCAAAAAATTGGAAATTAATTTGATCGTTTGCATGTTGCTTTTCGAATTCATCTGGAGAATGAAGTAGTGGAAAATATTGTTGTATCAATAAAGATGCAGCGTTTGAACTTAGAACCGCTTGATCAAATAATTCCACAGCATCCATTAAAATTAAAAATCCACCTTCCATTCGCAACTTTAATTGTTGAACACATTGATTGTATTTTTCAGCAGTACCATATTTACTTAATAAAAATACATTATCTTGTAGTCTAATTTGCACCTCGGCATCTGTTATTCCCACTTCTGGTCCTATTACCGCTAAGAAATGATTAAAATATTCAATAAAGGCACGAGTTGTACCTTCTAAACTTTTATAACGGGGAAATTTCATGCCTTTTTGTAATGCAAGAAGAGCTTGAATACCAGATGAATCTTGGGCCATAGAATTCTCAATTTTAATTTTTATACAATCTTATCTCTTATTTATAGCTCATAAATACCTTGTCATGCCATAATTAACCCATCTGACAAAATATATTTTGCTTTTTAAAATCATTGGATTTCTAAATCAATGGTTTTTTATGTTACTATCCAAAATTGGGAACCAGCTTGTAAAATAAAAATTTTTTTAGGATATTATGGCAAATATTTTAGTCACAGGCGCTAATCGAGGAATCGGTTTAGAGTTAGTAAAATTCTATTTAAGTCATCATCACCATGTTATTGCATGTGTTAGAGATTTAAAATCTGCCACTATACTCACTCAACTACAACTCCAATCACTCACAATCCATGAATTGGATCTTAACAAAGAGCAAACCATTACATCACTTTATCAATCACTTTCAGCCAACCCTATCGATATCGTAATTAATAATGCAGGAATGAATCTAACTAATTTTAATTCCAGCAGTGAAATAAATTATCATAATTGGCAAGAAATTTTTCATGTCAACGCCATCGCACCTATTATTTTAAGCCATAAACTATTACCCAATTTAAAACTTGGTCAAAAAAAGTTGATTGTCAATATTTCAAGTATCATGGCTAGCATCCAACTCAATCAAAATGGTGGCGCAGCACTTTATCGAGCCAGTAAATCAGCTTTAAATGCGCTAACAAAAACTTTATCCTACGAATTACGAAAAGATAAAATTACAGTCATTGCATTACATCCTGGGTGGGTCAAAACAAAAATGGGGGGTGAAGAAGCGCCACTCACTGCAGAAGAATCAGCAAAATTAATTGCTGACGTGATCTCAAATGTTAGTTTTAAACAAAGCGGTGAATTTATTAATTACAATAAAGATTTAATTCCATGGTAACTCGAGATAGAAAAATGGCATCATTCTCAACAAAAAATTCAGACTTTCCACACAGCCAATATATCGAAGGCACTTGGCAGGATTTTCGTGATGATGTTGCTAAAGTTGATCCCGAATTTTGCCAAATCATCGATAATATTCAACCATCCAAAAAACTAAAACTGTATAAAGGCATTTACCAATATGGTGAATATATCACGGATCTCGGCACAATTTGTGTGCCCAATGATCAAGGTAAAACTCAACGAATTGATTCACCAAACGTGCCTTCATCATTAAAAGAAAAATTACAATATTGCCCCACCCCTTTAATTTTACAACTAAAACGAAGTAGTGAAGTTTTTATTGAAACAGCAGATAGAATTATTCCACTCAATGTCTTTTTACCCGGTGACATGTATGGTTTATTTGAAACATTAGTGCCTTATACAAAATGTCCTATTGTCCCTTGTTGGAGTGTCACCTCTGGCGTACGTTCTGCATTTATGGCCGCAAAAGTGTCTGATGCCATAGGAAATAAAAATTTAGCCAAAGAGTTTCATATCGATCCCGCAGATGCTGATAATCTCGCTAATCAATGGTATATTTTTAAAAACATTGCTAATCAAGCACTCGAGACTGAACCATGGACCTCTGAAGTTTTAATTTTTACGGGAGAATGGTTTAACAATAACCCGGATAATTTACCATGGCTTAAATTTCAAAATTATTTATTAAAACGTGCGTGGTTAAAATATAGAAATACCATAATTAAAAGTGAATTTAGTATTTTGTGGGAAACATTTGCAAATAAAGTCAGCTATCGAAATTACAAACCCGATGCTTATATAATTAATTCCATTATTCACATGTTATTTATGTCAAATGGCACATGCCCCGGCTTTCGCCCCATTACTGACTGCGAAGATATATTACTTCCCGCCAGTATTATCGAAAAAACTTATCATGATGTTTATGGCATGTTACGTGACTATGCACCTGTTATGTTAGCACCGGCCGTGTTTAGTGCGCATAATGATTTTAATCCTGTTTATTATTCATTTTATTACCCCACATTGCTTGAAGGCGCTTTTTTTAAAGCCGATGCAACACCTGCAACCATGCAAGTCATAAGACGTATCATGCCTTTTATGGAATTATTAATTGATATCTTAAAAAAACAACGCAGTGAATTATTTAATTTATTACAGAAAGCAAAATTTACTTATTATCATCCCAAAGTTGATCGCTATGGGGAAGTTCAAGCCTGTGAAGAAATTTTGAATGTAGATAAAAATTTTTCTATCTGTCTTGAAAAATTTTCCGGAAAAAAATTGGCTGTTCATGGGCCATTTTTTAGAGGATGCGTACAAATAACCAACTTCACAGAATGAATATTAATATTATGTTAAGGTTCAAATGATAATCTGTGATTTAGCAATTTGAAAAATAATAAATTAGTACGTATTAAAATACTCCGGGATGGCTTGCGAGGGGTTCATGATAAAAAGTAATGGTAGTCTAGCTACTATAAAACATCAGTATTTTATGACTGATGGTATTAATTTAAATCTTAGTCGAATCGCAATTGTTTGTGTTCAACATATACTCAACACAACTTCTCATTTATTTCATGGTTTGCTAGATATAGGATTTAAACAACAAAACTTATTTATTAGCGGTAAACAATATTCTACATGCCCACAAGTTGCACAAAATCTTCTTTCATCAAAATTTCGAATTAATCCTTCTTCTCACTTAACTCAATTAGGCCATTATCAAGAAGCATTTAAATCTGATATAGAAAAAATGTGGCAACAAGTAAAATATCAGCATGCTCTCTTACCTTTTGAAGCTATTATTATTCTTGATGACGGTGGTAGATGTTACGAAGAGTTTTTAAATCATCCTACTTTACTTTCTATCCCTTCTGTCGCAATTGAGCAAACCACTGCGGGCATAAATTTATTAGAACAATTACAAACTCATTTTCCTGTTATTGATGTTGCATGTAGTGCTATAAAAACGTTTGTTGAACCTGAATTTTTGTTAGATGATTTAATCATGCATCTCGCCAATAAAGTTGATCTGAATAATTTTAAACAAACCTTCGGCATTATTGGTTTAGGAAAAATGGGAAAAGCCCTTGCGTCAAAGCTTGCCATGCAGGGCTATAAAATTAATACTTTCGATCTCCGCACTAATCATCAATTAGACCATCCGCATCAAATTGTACGATCTATCGAAGAATTAATGATTAAATCTGACATTATTATTGGTTGCACTGGCCGAGATACTAAAATTAGCTTAGATAACATTAAAGCAATCGATAAAAATCTAACCTTTATTAGCTGCTCATCTGAGGACAATGAGTTTCAACAGCTGCTAAAGGAAATTAACAAAATAAAACAAGTCGCCGATCCTCTCCGAGATATTCATTTTAATTTTAGTTCTGCTAAAACACTTTCAATTTTACGTGGTGGCTTTCCGATAAATTTTGATAATAATGATGAAACGATAGCCCCAAATGAAATTCAGTTAACACGAGGCTTATTATTCTCAGCAGTTATTCAAGCATTGTTTGTTTTGCAGTCTCGCCAATATGACTGTTATCAACGTTTAAAATTATGCCCTCATTTACAAAAACATGTTATGGCAATTTGGTCTCACTTTACAAAATATAACTACATTTTTAAAAATGAACATTTTAATTTTAGTGACGCAGATTGGATTGCTGATCACTCTGCAGGATTTCATTCCAATGAGAATACAATCAATGAAAATATTTGGTATAGGTTACGTAAATACAACCCATCTGTTCAAATTGCAGCTTAACACTTATTTTGCTTACCCTAATTATTTTTAACTCTACGTTACCATCTAACAATTACTTACTGTGCATTTGAATTTTTTTTAAACAAACTTCAATATTTATCTTCAATATTTATAGATTAATATTGAATTTCAATATTGATTTAGTTGTGGCTAAATATACACATGATAAATAATTACAGGGAGTAAATTATGAGACCACAACTGACATCATCGTATCCTCATCGATTCAATACTCTCCCTGTAACAAAGCTCTCCCACCCGAAAAATATATTGATTGTTGAGGACGATGAATTTACCCATAATCTTTACAAGATTATTCTGAATGACCTGGCTTGTCATTATACTCTCGTCGCTTCTGGCTACGAGGCCTTGCTCCTGGCCAAGCGTAATCAATATGATCTCATCATTCTTGATTACAATTTGCCTGATCTGAATGGTGACATTATTTGCAATTTATTAAAAAAAGATAATTCAAAAAATGTCACCACTCCGATAATTTTCGTTTCGACCGAAAAACACCATCTGGATAAAAATCCTCTCGCCCAACACCATGCGATTTATCATAAAAGTGATTTATTCACGACATTTAAATCAAATCTAATTTCTCATTTATATAAGTAAATAAGTTGATACTTTATAACATTCTCGATTTTTTTTGCTATACTTAAATTTAAGCTGGTATTTTATAATTATTGTCATGGGTTGTTACGGTAAAGGCTTTGGGTATTGCATTTAAGGGGACAAGACAGTAGGGTCCCCTTAATTCTTCTTGATTTTTGTCAACACTTTTTATCCTTTTAATTTCAAACTTAACAATCAATAGTTTGGTTATCAAACGATACTTAAGTAATATGTATTTTAGAAATTATTTTGAATATTCAATTTTGAAATTAATCACTCAACTTATTAATTTACTGTGAATACTTCCATGATGGCTGCATTTGTGGTACAAAGCGTGCGTGGCTATCGGTCCCCGCGCAGCGATATACTGCGAACCCCGCCAGGCCCGGAAGGGAGCAACGGTAGTAGGACCATCGTGTGCGATTGGTGTGGCTGATAGCTGCTTTTATTGAGTGAATTGATTTAAGTTTGGAACCCACTTAAATTTATTTATGCTAGGGGGATTTTGTAAGGATTAGCACTGACCACCATGAATTATCAAGTATTAGCAAGAACCTGGCGCCCGAAAAATTTCACTGAGTTAGTCGGTCAACAACACGTTCAACAGGCGCTAATTAACGCACTTAAACAAAATCGTTTACATCACGCTTATCTATTTACAGGCACACGCGGTGTAGGCAAAACTACAATCGCTCGGATCTTAGCTAAGTGCTTAAATTGCCAACAAGGCATTACCCCAACACCTTGTGAAACTTGCAATGCGTGTTGTGAAATCAATGAGGGCCGTTTTATCGACTTAATTGAAGTAGACGCCGCATCAAGAACTAAAGTGGAAGATACTCGAGATTTACTTGAAAATGTGCAATATACACCAACTCAAGGGCGTTTTAAGATTTACTTAATTGATGAAGTCCACATGCTATCAACGCACAGTTTCAACGCCTTATTAAAAACCTTAGAAGAACCGCCTCCCCATGTTAAATTTATTTTAGCAACCACCGATCCTCAAAAGTTGCCGATCACTATTTTGTCGCGATGCCTGCAGTTTAATTTAAAACAAATCCCAGTTGACAAAATTCAACAACAATTAACAACTATAGTTCAACAAGAAAAATTTGAATATGAGGATGAAAGTTTAGCATTAATTGCTTTTGCCGCAGAAGGTAGTTTACGTGATGCGTTAAGTATTCTTGATCAAGCTATTTCTTTTTGCGACAAACAACTTAAAGCTGAAGTTGTGCGAGATATGTTAGGTCATATTGCACCTGATTTAATTTCGCGTTTAATAAATTCATTAATTGAAAATAATGCGCAAGTTGCTTTAGAAGTTGCCGGCGAAATGGCTACAAACAGTGTTGACTTCACCACATTGTTAAAAGAAATAATCAGTTTATTTCATCAAGCAGCAATTTATAAAACTACAGAAACCATCAATCATACTTTAAGTTCAAATCAAAATATGATCAAAGCAATTGCAACAAACTTTTCAGCTGAAGATATCCAATTATATTATGAAATTGCTTTACACGGGCTACGTGATATTCATCTTAATCCCTTTCCGCAAATGGGTTTTGAAATGACTTTATTACGATTATTTCAATTTAGGCTTAATCCAGTAATAGATAACAAAGGTGAAAAAAAAAAGTCACCTCTAATTAATAAACCCACTGAAACAAAATCTAAAAATCATCCGGAGACTTGGGCTGAAATTGTGCCTCAACTAAAATTGCAAGGCCCAGCACAAGCTATAGCACAAAACGCCGCGTTAATTAATAAATCAAATGACAGAATTCAATTATCACTTGCACCAGCTTTTCAAGCCTTAAATACTAAAAATAGTTTGAATAAACTCCAAGAAGCGTTAACCGAGTATTTTGGCCAAAATATTATGATTGAAATGTCCGTAGGTAATACGGAATTGGCGACACCTTACGAACAAAAACAACAAAAAGCCAAACAGAAGCAAGAAAAATTACAAGACATCTTAAACAAGGACTCGAAATTACAACAAGTTATAAATAGTTTTGATGGTAAAATATTGTCAAACTCTATCAATATGTCAGACGAAA
>CAYGUK010000030.1:0-39807 GCA_964352985.1 uncultured Legionellales bacterium | reverse complement strand
TGAGAGGACGGCGGCGTGAGCCGCCTCCTACTCGATTTAGCCTGGCTTTGCCAGGTTAGGCAGTATTATCAGGGTAACTATTTAGCATTTATGCTGAATAAGTTACAAAAGTTAAATTAATGGTTTTACATTAATTAATCTTCACTTACTATCATTTCATTACCATAACTTGCACGAGCTAATACATCGTCTTGCAAATCTTTGCGTAATCCACACATAAAAAATACTTCAGCCATGATAAAAATGGGACCCACAATTGACTGAAATAAATTATCGAATAAAGCCGGTTTTTTGCCTTCAAGAAAATGACCAATAAATTGCAATATCCAGCCAAAGATAAAGGTAATTAGGAAAATTTTAAATGCATGTGCTGAGGGTTCGCTACCTGTAATGAGATGAACGAGAATACCCAAAATGATCATAAATACCACCATCGCAGCGCCAATCATCCAATCCAGTAAGAGATAATAAATTGAACTTGCAATTACAGCTAGCCACATAAACGAAATATTAACATAATTAGGAATAAGCAAATGAAACCAGCTTAAGAAAACAAAGACAGAAAATAGAACGATAGGGATCCCTGCCATATGGGTATATTTGGTACTTTCTTTTGTGTGATAACGCTGATAAACACTCATTAACCCAGCTAATTTTTCCATTGCCCCCGACCCTTTACATGCCAATAAAAATAGTAGTGTAGCAATCTTCGAATCAGATTAGAACAGGACTCACTCAAAACCTTAACACTTAGTTTTTTAATTGATTGAGTAGTAATAAAGTTTGGTGGATTTAAATTTTTGAGAAATATCGATGCTAAAAACGCAAATGGCTATGCCACCCTCTCGTGGCATAGCCATTTGTCCAGTTGCGATGGGTTAAACGGAGTGGCTACTCGTTTCTTCTTCATGCATTTTTTGGAGTTCTTCACGCATGACTTTACGCATGATTTCTTCCATGGATTTTATACCATTTTGCATATACTCACGAAGAGCTTGGTTTATACGAGATTGGTAGCCTCTTGCATTAGGTGAAAGACTACGAAACCATTCAAGAACATCACGATCGATACGAATAGTGATTCGTTCTTTTGTGTGTTCAGTACGTTTAGCCAATGTCGCCGCTGGCGTTGCGGTTGATGTTAAATTTTGCACTTCATTATTTTCCATCTACTGAGTCCCCTTAGTTGATAGTTTCCATGATGAACCGTAGTTTATAAAAATTTACTAGCATTTCAAATGCTATGTGGATATGCTATTTCCTTAATCCACAGGCATGCTAGTGTACTGACTTTTCTTGCAAATGTCTCTACTTTTTTTTTAAAAAAGTAAAAAAAATGCAATGAATGGCAAAATTGTGCACAATATGAACAAAAAAGTCATGTTTTTGGATTATAAAGGCTACAACTTATTGTTTTTTAGTCGGAATCGACATCTTATTAGAGAGGAAAAATGATGAAAAGACTCGTTACAATGATTGTTTTAGGTATAGCAGCTATTTCATTGGCTGGTTGCGGTAACATTAATAATCAAGACATTGGAACTTTAGCGGGCGGTGCTTTAGGTGGTTTAGTTGGTAATCAGTTTGGTGGTGGTAATGGCAGAGTGATAGCAACTATTGGTGGCACTTTAGTCGGTGCATTTATTGGAAATCGCATTGGACAAACGATGGATCAAGTTGATCAAATGCGTGTTCAACAAGCATTAAATGAGCAAGGTCCAACAGATTGGTATAACAAAAACACGAATCAACGTTATAAAGTTGTGACAGGTCGTGTGAATGGTGAAAGTTGTCGACCTTATTCTGTTTATGCCTATATGGGCGGTTCAAAAAAACGTATCAATGGTTGTGCGTGTTTAAGAAACCATCATTGGGTCAGCATGTCAGCTAATCATTGCAATATGTAATGATAGGTTTTTGATAGTAAAGGCCACGTTGTTGGCCTTTACTCGTTTATGGAAGTGAAAAATGAAAACTTTATTTGTTTGTCGAGAGTGTGGTGCTACTTCACCAAAATGGAAAGGTCAATGTGATGATTGCACAGCATGGAATTCTTTTATCGAAGAAGTGAGTGTTAAAAAAGATAAGCGCTCTCTCGGTTTTGCAGCAAATACGAGTAATCATATCACGCAGTTTAATGAAATTAAGTGTGAAGAGGATGTGCGGTTAACAACTCAATTATCTGAATTAGATCACGTGTTGGGTGGTGGGTTAGTGTTAGGCTCAGTTGTATTATTAGGTGGCGATCCTGGGATTGGTAAATCAACTATTATACTGCAATCGTTAGTTAATTTTAGTCAACAAATGTCTACCCTTTATATCACTGGTGAAGAATCTTTACAGCAAGTTTCTTTACGAGCAAAACGCTTAAATTTAAAAGCGGAAAAATTACAATTATTAACTGAAACAAATGTAGAACGAATTATAGACATTGCCAAAAAGCATCAGCCCAAAGTATTGGTGATTGATTCAATCCAAACAATGTTTAGTAGTGATATTCAATCTGCACCCGGGAGTGTTTCACAAGTACGAGAAAGTGCTCAGTTATTAGTTCGGTATGCAAAACAAAGTCAAACAGCATTATTTATTATTGGTCATGTTACGAAAGAGGGCACACTTGCTGGTCCACGTATTTTAGAGCACATGGTAGATTGTGTTTTATATTTTGAAAGTCAAAATGATAGTCGCTACAGAATTATTCGTGCAGTCAAAAATCGATTTGGTGCAGCCAATGAGATTGGTGTTTTTGCGATGACTGAATCAGGTTTAAAGTCTGTGACGAATCCGTCAGCGATTTTTTTATCACGAAATGATAGTGAAGCCAATGGTAGTGTCGCGATGGCAACTTGGGAAGGTAGCAGACCATTATTGGTTGAAGTGCAAGCGTTAGTTGATGAATCGCATCTAACGAATCCGAGACGAGTGACAGTGGGTATGGATCACAATCGTCTCGCAATGTTACTTGCTGTTTTACATCGCCATAGTGGTATTGCAACTTATGATCAAGATGTTTTCGTCAATATAGTTGGTGGTGTGCGTGTCAATGAAACAGCTATTGATTTGGCTTTACTATTTGCCGTTGTCTCAAGTCTTCGTGATAAAGTATTACCACGAGATTTAGTTATATTTGGTGAAGTTGGATTAACGGGTGAAATAAGACCTGTTCCTTGCGGACAAGAACGTATTATGGAAGCACATAAATTAGGCTTTCAACGTGCGATCATTCCAGCATTAAATCAACCTAAAATAAGCCCAAAATCAATGGAAATTATGGTTGTGACGAATCTTTCAGAAGCAATTCAACTTTTGTAAATAATCAATTGCTATAAATGAATTAAATTGATTTTTGAATCAAATCATAATTGTTTAGTTAACCAAATCAAAAGTTCATCATCGATTTTCACCATTGTACCTGGAATAACTTTTTGGAAATCATAAGTGATACCACTGCCATCCAGGGAATAACCAAGTTTCATATATAATTTTTGCGCTGGACCATAATCTTCATATAATCCAACTGCTAAACCAATCGTTTTAAAATCATGTTGTAAAGTTACTTTCTCACAATATGCGAGCAATTTGCTTGCTATACCTAATCGTTGATATTGTTGTAAAACTAAGAGATCAGAAATTTCGGGAATTTGATTTTGCGAAAATTGTTTATTTCTTGATTCCCATTTTAAACAAACATGTCCCACAAAATTGTTATTATAAATAGCAATAATAAATTCATGTTTACCATCTTGTTGTTTTTTAAAGTATTCATGATAAATAGAAGGTTCTCTGTGCCAGGGTAAGCATGACATAGCTTCAGTAAACTCATTAATATCATCTTCTTGAATCTTTCTAATTTCGAGATTCATCTTTATGGTCCTATTTTTTTAAATTGAAAAAATTGTTAAATGTAAAAACATTGTAACTATACACCAAATTTAAACTAAAACGTAGAAACACTGAAAAGAACTGACTTTGCCAGGTTAGGCAGCATTTTCAGGGAACTATTCTGCATTTATGATAAATAGTGACAAAACATTAATATCTAATTTTTCATAAAAAAATAGCCTGGATATATCAGGCTATTTTTAATTATTATTATATTGACTAATTTAGTTAGTAAGTTTCGTTACAAGCAATATCAAGTTCGGTTTGGTGTTCTGTATATTGCATTTCATCTTTTAATACTTGTTGATAATATTTAATTAAATGATCAATTTCTTTAGCTGATAGATTATAAGCATAAAGTTCAAATTCATGATTTAAGCGTAGGGCAGATTTAACTAAGCCTCGGATGAATTCATTTTTATCTCTTATAAAACTGTCATCTAACATTGTCGAATTAACGGAAGCGCTAGGATGCCACTCACTTAATCGTTTATAAAGAAAAGAAGTAATAGAATTGCACACATTTTCTCTTTGATGTGTAATTTTGAACATTGCATTTTTAATTATTTCAAGATGATAAGCTGCTTGTAAAAATAGTTCGCGGCCTTCATCCATAGAAAAGTAATCTATAAGAATTTGGGTAAATGATACTTGTTGTTTTAACGTTAATAATTGAATTGCAGCAAATAAGTCTTTTGAAAAAAATGAATGGGTATAAGCCATTAAATTCTCACTATCTTGTACTGAGGATGACAGGGGGTTTTTAGTTGTTATGTTAATTTCTTGCTGAACTGCTTGTTGCAGAGCTTGTTTTAATTGTCGAATAAATTCAGCCTTAGCGATAAGCTTAGCTTTATAATCATTTTCATTTGTTGGGGGGTGCTGAGTGAAGTACAGATCAAGCATGGTTATCTCCTACTATCAACATGCAAAGGGGTGCTAGAGGTTCAGGTTATTATATCTTATGCATACAACCGTTACAACAGAGATTATCTATCGTCCACATAGGTATGATCTTGAAAATGTGTCGAATTAAGATAGATAAAACCAATCGTATTTAGAATATGAAAATATGTAATTCTTTATGAGGAAATTGAACGGGAAAGTCATAACATATCAATATGTTATGGTTTAACTATTCCAATCATTTAAGTACGGAAGTAAAAAAATTAACAAAATAAATTGGAAGGTAAAGTACTCAGAATCATGCACTTTTCGGACTTTTTGTTATCGTTATCAGCATAATTCTTCGAGCGAGACGTCCGCTATCTCCCGTGCCAGTTCGAATGTTTTTGTTGCTTTTGTTTATCAGTTTTTAGCGCTCACGGTGTTGTGTTTGATACTGAGGATATTTATTATTGCTTTTTCCTCGGTTATTGTTATGGGCTTTTATAATTATTATTATTTTTTATTGCGCTAACACTTCAACATTCTATAGCTAACTCTTTCTAAATTTGCTTCCAATAAGCTAAATCATCTGAGTACAATTTGTATTATACTTGTATAAACTTAAGACAATGTGACACATAGCTAATTTTTGCTCAATTTAGAATTGATATTATATATCAATACAATAAGTAAAATTAATCGATAAAACATGATATAGCATATCGTTATGTTATTTAGTAATTACGTGTATCCCGATTTTTTGAGAGTTGATCCCTAAGTGTGGTCCTATATACCTGAATGATTACTAAGCTAGCGATTTTAATTAATATTTCCCTAAATTAATATTTCCTTAAGAAAAAATGTGTACACTACAAGTGCTATTAAAATTCGTCGTTATAGCAAAGGGAAACTTCACAGGGAAAGTCTTGTTGGAGATTCACTGAAGAAACTCCAACTACATAATAAGAAGTATTAATACAGCATAGCTTGAAAAATGGAATCAAACATTTGTGTTGCTACTTCGGGTGGGGGAGTAGAACGATATCAAGGTCTCTTCGTTTTTACTTTGAAATGGATTTCACACCCCACAGGGATTTCACCTGCAATTTTATCCAATGTTATAAACAAACATTATCAGTCTTGAAATTGTATTAAATCGGAAACAATAATCAATTTCAGTGCTGACAAAAGTCCAAGTTGTGCTAGGATCCTGTCTTTATTATTCCAAGTCGCTATAATGCGATTTTTAGTTATATAAAGGCTATATAATATGTTCGACTCCGAAACGACTCTCAATCAATTTGATCCTACACTATGGCAAGCAGTTGTCGATGAGCGCAAAAGACAAGAACACCATCTCGAATTAATTGCATCAGAAAATTACACAAGTCCTTTGGTTTTAGAGCTACAAGGTAGTGTTTTAACTAATAAATATGCGGAGGGTTATCCCGGCAAACGTTATTACGGCGGTTGTGAGTTTGTTGATGTCGCAGAAGAATTAGCTATTACTCGGTGCAAACAACTTTTTCATGCTGATTTTGCTAATGTGCAACCCCATTCCGGTTCACAAGCTAATAGTGCGGTTTACCAAGCGTTGATCAACCCAGGTGACACTATCCTCGGACAAGCTTTAACTGATGGTGGTCACTTAACGCATGGTGCCAAGGTCAATTTTTCTGGCAAAATTTATAACGCTATGCAATATGGTGTAGATGGGGAAACAGGTTTAATCGACTACGATCAAGTGCGAACATTAGCAAAGAAAACAAATCCCAAGATGATCATGACAGGGTTTTCAGCCTATTCACGAATCTTAGATTGGCAAATTTTTCGTGAAATAGCAGATGAAGTCGGCGCTTATTTAGTGGCTGATATAGCCCATGTTGCAGGTCTTGTTGCAGCTGGCCTTTATCCTAATCCAGTTCCTTTCTGTGATGTGGTTACCACGACCACGCACAAAACATTACGAGGACCACGGGGTGGTATGATTTTTGGCAAACAAAATGAAACCATCGAGAAAAAAATTCGTTCGAGTGTTTTTCCTGGTGGTCAAGGTGGACCATTAATGCATGTCATCGCAGCTAAAGCGGTTGCATTACTTGAAGCATTACAACCAGAATTTAAATCTTATCAGCAGCAAGTCATGGATAATGCTAAAGCAATGACGACTATCTTAATCGAACGTGGTTATAAAATCGTTTCGGGTGGTACTGATAATCATTTATTTCTAATTGATTTAATCGCTCAAGATATTACGGGTAAAGATGCTGAAGAAGCATTAGGACAAGCGAACATCACCGTGAATAAAAATACTGTACCAGGGGAAATACGCTCCCCATTTGTTACAAGTGGTTTACGATTAGGCACACCAGCAATTACGACTCGTGGATTTAAACAAGTTGAAGCTGAAAAAGTAGCTTCATTAATTGCAGATATATTAGATGATATTAGTAATGAACAAACACAAGAGCGTGTGAAAAAGGAAGTGATGGCATTATGCCAAGCATTTCCAGTCTATGAGGAAGGGGAAGCATAATGCATTGTCCATTTTGCGCTGATCCAGAGACCAAAGTGATTGACTCACGTTTAGTGGGTAATGGCAATCAAGTTCGTCGTCGCCGTGAATGTATAAAATGCGAAGAGCGTTTTACCACATATGAAACTGCAGAATTAGTTATGCCGAGAATAGTAAAACGAGATGGTCGTCGCAAACCTTTTGACGAAGAAAATTTAAGAGCTGGCATGCAACGCGCTTTAGAAAAAAGGCCTGTTAGTATGGAGCATTTCGAATCGGCAATTAGTCGTATAAAATATAAATTGCGCTCAACAGGAGAGCGGGAAGTCGCCTCACAATTAGTAGGTGAATGGGTCATGGAAGAATTACGAGCACTTGATGAAGTTGCTTATGTGCGTTTTGCTTCCGTCTATCGACGTTTTCAAGATTTGAATGCGTTTCGACAAGAAATAAAACGCTTAGAAGATGAGCCTATAACCGAAGAGGATCCTCAATAATAATATGTCAAAATTTAATCCTAAGGCGCGTCATCAGGCGCGTTATTTTGCTGTGCAAGCCAGTTATCAACAAATCATTAGTCATACTGATTTATCAACATTAAAAAAGCAATTTAAATTAAGATTGGTTGATAAAAAAGTTGATGAAGAATATTTTGAAAAATTAATTGATGGTGTGAATTATCACGGACCACAATTAGATGAATTGTTTATTCCTTTTTTATCACGTCAAGTTAAAGAACTTGATCCTATCGAATATACCATTATACGTTTAGCCACCTATGAATTAAAAGAGTTCCTAGAAATTCCCTATAAAGTCGTGATTAATGAAGCGTTAGAATTAACCAAAGTGTTTGGCTCGATTGAGGGCTATAAATTCGTAAATGGTGTGCTAGATCAATTAGCTAAAAAATTAAGACCTATCGAGGCAAATAATACTTAATGTTAAATGAATTCGATATAATCGAAAAATATTTTTATCCACTCGCCACAAATTTTGCAGAAGTGCGACTTGGGATGGGGGATGATGCGGCAATTTTACAGCCCCCAAATGGCTCTGAAATTGTGAGCAGTATTGATACCTATAATGTTAATGTTCACTTTCCTGAAAATGCAAAAGCCTATGATATTGCAACACGTGTCATAGCTGCGAGTATTAGTGATTTAGCTGCGATGGGCGCAACACCTCGCTGGGTGAGTTTAGCGTTAACACTTCCTACAATTAATGAGTCATGGTTACAACAATTTAGTCGCGGACTAAAAAAATCTTTATTAGCACATCAATTAAGTTTAATTGGTGGCAACATGACGGCAGGCACGTTGGGCATGACGTTACATGTGATGGGTTTTATTAAACAGGGGCAGGGTTTAACGCGTCGAGGTGCAAAAATTGGTGATGGTATTTATTTGAGTGGTGAAATAGGAGGCGCATTTTTAGGTTTGCAAATTGCATTAGAAAAAATTTCAGCAATTATAAAAAATGCAGATAAATATTTAGCGGCTTTTTATCAACCTCAATCTTGTATTTCATTGGGGCAAACGCTTGTAAATATTGCAAACAGTGCGATAGATATTTCAGATGGTTTACTGAGTGATTTAAATCATTTAGTTAAACAAAGTCATTGTCATGCACGTCTTCAACTAGAAAATATTCCTATTGTGTCAGGATTAACTGATTTATATTCTTACGATGAAGCGTTAGGTTTTGCGTTAAACCACGGTGATGATTACCAATTGTGTTTTACAGTACCAAAAGCGGCGCAAGCGTTATTACCGCCAACTTGCTTTCACATTGGCGAAATTATTGCGGGTGAAGGAATTTCGCTTTATCATCGAGATAACTTATATTCGTTACCCATCAAAGGGTATCAACACTTTTAAAAGAGACAGCAATGAAGCTCAATAAAGCACCCAGCTCAATTTGGCGAAATCCCTGGCAATTTATCGCATTTGGTTTTGGTGTGGGTGCGATTCCAATTATCCCTGGCACGTTTGGAACGCTGGTGGGTGTGCCTTTTTATTATCTACTGAATTTAACCCCGCTGTGGTGTTACATTAGTGTCACTGTCCTTCTGTTTATTGGTGCTTGTATTTTATGTGATATCTGTAGCAAACAAATTGGTGTTCATGATCATGGTGGCATGGTTATCGATGAGATTGTGGGATATCTTTTCACTATGATTGCTGTTCCTGCTACTTGGTATTGGATGCTTCTAGGTTTTATCTTATTTCGCTTTTTTGATATGCTAAAACCGTGGCCGATCAGTTATTGTGATAAAAATATTTCAGGGGGCTTTGGTGTCATGTTTGATGATTTAGTGGCGGCATTATTTTCCTGGATTATATTACAGCTAATTATTTATTTTATGTAAAAGGATTTTACGATGGCAAACAAAAAAGGAAATACCATTCTTTGGTTGGGTTTTAATATTGCTTTTTTAGTGACGACTGTCGTCGTATTAGTTAGTCTTTTTACTTATTACATGCTGCAAGAGCAACATATGCATTATAGAATTATGAATTCTATTCATAATTATGGCTCATTATTTGCAAGTGTCTTTATTATACTTGCTATTTTAAGTTTATTACTATGTTTACTAGCTATTTTTCGCAGTAAAAGAGGCGCTAATAAATTAACTTTAGGCCAAACTATTAAAATATATTTTAGCATCATATTAGATTTCTTAGTCATTGTTTTTCTACTTTATCATCTTACTTTTTCAGGATTATTTTAGATTTTTGATTCAGTGTTATCAAAATTCATTAGGACTTTCTCTATGATTTCCAACGGATGGTTTTCATATTTCTTCTAGTATAATATGAGAATATTAATAAATATAAAAAGTTAACATTATGCAAGCATATGGTGATATTGCGAGTGCATTAAAAAACTTGAAAAATGATGACCTCGAATTAGTGGATGTTGATTTCCACGATGACTTAATTCCGCAGATTAAATTTTTAGTCGATAAGTTACTATATAGAACAAAAGTATTTCTAAAAGAATTTGCAGCAAAGAAAGACACATCACCAGATAAATATTATTTTGCAACAGAACTTCATAAAAAATTATCTAAGATTAAAACCGGCTTAGATGCTGGCGAAATGGCTTCTGAATTATGGTATGTAATTTCTCTAATACAAGAAAAACGTATTGCAGATATAAAGAAAAGACCGACAGAAAAATTTAAGTCTCTAGTATATCGAGCAACTAAGTTAACAGGATTTAATCACACATTTGCTACGTTTTTGGGAGAGTTAGAAAAAATATTTTTAGACTCTACTGTTATTAATTTATTAGTAAACACTTTTCCTGATAAATGCTTTCCAATCGAAGAAGCGAGAATAAAAATAACCAAAGAGCATGATCAATACGAGGCAAAACAAAGTGCAGAATTAGAAACAGAGGTAAATGATTTACCTGATGAAGACCAAACACAAGCTCAAGTTCAAGTCGTAATAAAAGAGGAATCTGATGAGGATTCACTAGATGATTTAATTGAACAATCTAATGCCCTTTTGCGTTTATCACAATCAAAAAAATAAAATCATGTATCTATTCTAATGACGCTTTAACAAACGAAAATAAATTCGTATTTTTGAAATTGTCATCAATGAAGAATTTTATCTCAATGAAAAATTAGTTTAATGCATCATCATGCCGTTCTTAAAAACGGCTTTCTTAATTGTAAAAACAAAAGGTAGCATCAAGGCAAACGAAATGGCAGCAACCCAAAATGAATCAATGAAAGCAATCATATGTGATTGCCCACCTAATATATTCGCGAGTATCGCAATCGTGTGAGGTTGTGATAAATTCATGTGAGTGTGCGTTAACCAATGATTTAAATTCGGATTAAAACGACTGATATGACCGCCTAACTGATGCCAACTTGCTTGTCCTTCACGAGACACAATCGTACTAAAAATTGAAATGCCAATAGAGCTCCCCAAACTTCGACCAAAGCTAAACATCCCCGTCGCACTGGCAATATCTTTTTCTTTTAAAGTAAAAAGAGACAATGCAGAGATTGGTACAAAGAAAAATCCCATCCCAATTCCTTGGACTATCATGGTTAAAATAATATAGTGCTCATCAACATTTAAACTAAATCGGCACATCATATAACCACCAAGCGCCGAGAAAAAAACACCTAAACCAATAAAAATACGCGCATCATATTTTTCCATCAGTTTACCCGAAGCAATCATAACGATGGCTGACGCTAATCCGCGTGGTGCCATAATTAATCCGGTGGTGACGATAGGGTAATTTAATAATGATTCCATCATTAATGGCTGCACCGCAATTAAGGCAAAAATCAAGGCGCAAAAAACACCAAGTAAAAAAGTACAAATCGCAAAATTCCAATCGCGAAAAATTGTTAAATCAACAATACTTTTTTTAGAAGTTAAACCATGATAAATAAATAAGATTAAACATAAAATCGCAACAAACGCTAAAATGATAATCGTGTTAGATTGAAACCAATCTGATGAATTACCTCTATCAAGAAAAACTTGTAGACAACCAACACCTAAAGCCATGGTAATTAAACCAAACCAATCCATCGACGGATTTTCACGTTTCGAATCTGGAATAAAACGTAATGTCATAATAAATGAAATAATACAAACCGGGATATTAATATAAAACACCCAACGCCAATTTAGTAATTCTGTAATATAGCCACCAAGCGTTGGACCTAAAACAGGCGCTGCCATAATGCCTGTTCCCCAAATCGCCATCGCCATGCCTTGCTCACGTTTGCTAAAGGTATCACGTAAAACAAATTGTGATAATGGAATTAATGAAGCACCAAATACACCTTGTAAGGTTCGAAAAAAAACAATTTGAAATAAATTAAGTGCTAAACCACAAAGCATAGAAGAAATTAAAAATCCAGCGATATTAATTAAGAGTAAACGTTTACGTCCAAACTTTGCGACTAAAAAACCGGTTAATAACATAACGATCGCAGAGGAAACAATATAGGAGGTTAACACCCAAGTGATTTGATCTGCGTTGGCAGATAATGAGCCCATCATTTGAGGCATGGCGACATTAACAATCGTCATGTCTAGCACTTCAATCACAGCCGCTAACATGACTGCGATAATAATAAACCAACGCTTAGCGTGAATTTCAGGATCGATAGTGCGTTCGTCTTCGACTATCATTTGATTAAGGTATCAACTGTAACAGTAGAACTTGAACCCACGCGCAAAGGAAATTGCTTAACATCGGGTGTAACAAATGCAACACGAACTGGAAAACGTTGCGTGACTTTAACCCAATTGCCGGTAGCATTTTCAGGCGGTAATAATGAAAATGACGTACCACTACCGTTACTAATACTAATTAATTTACCTTTAAACGTGTGATCGGGATAAGCATCAACAACAATATTCGCAGGTTGGCCTTGACGCAATCTTGCTAATTGCGTTTCTTTAAAATTCGCATCAACCCACCAATAACCATCTTCAATAAAAGCAAACAATGGAGAGCCTTTAGCAACAATATCTCCTTGGCGTAAAGTGAAATTTGTAACCACACCATCAGCAGGAGCTTTAACAAATGTGTGTGATAAATTTAATTCAGCTTGTGATAATTGCGCTTTCGCTTGACGGATTTGCGCATTATCAAGACCACTATCACCTAACTTATGTAATGCTTGGTTAAGTTGTTCTTTTGCTGCAACCAATGCGGCATGAGCGACGGCAAGTTTAGATGTAATATCATCGCCTGCTGATTTAGAAGAAGTCCCATTTTTTACGAGAGACATAATGCGATGATAATCGAGTTGCGTATTTGTTAATTCGGCTTGGCGCTCTGTTACTAAAGATTTTGCAACATTCACCGCATCAAGATCCGCACCCGCAGCTTGGCGGGCTAAATCATATTGGGCTTTGGCTTGTTTAAGCGCATAAATATAAGGTTTCGGATCAATTTGAAATAATATAGTTCCGGCTTTGACGTCCTGATTATTTTTAACATTAATTGCAACAACGCGTCCACTAACTTCAGGCGCAACATTCACGACGTTTGCTTGAACATAAGCATCGTCTGTTGAGGGAAAGTCAGTTGTGTGGCGCCAATACCAAAGTGCTAGAACAAGAATAATGGCACTAAAAAGCAGCCAACTAACGATTTTTATAGATTTTTTTTTGTCAGTACTCATCGTAAATTAATCACTCTTCCATAAGGGTGGGTCGGTACGTAAAAATGCCGTTAGAATTTACCACAAATTACGAATAAAGGCTATTTCTGAACCTTTAACTACCCAAGCTTTAACTTAAATATATCCCTAAAATAGGATAACAGTGCTGAGTTAGTTTATAGTTCAAATCTATTGTTGCAATAAAAAATCTCAAATTGCTCTATGAAGTAATTACCGCTAAACTTAAAACTAATGATTCAGAAGGAGAATATTATGCAAATTGATATCGGTATTAGTGAAACACATCGTGAAAAAATAGCTGAGGGGTTATCTCGATTATTAGCCGATAGTTACACGCTTTATTTAAAAACCCATAATTTTCATTGGAATGTCACGGGGCCAATGTTTACTATTATTCATGAAATGACAGAACAACATTATACTGAATTAGCAACAGCAGTTGATGATATTGCAGAGCGCATTCGCGCTTTAGGTGTTTATGCGCCTGGCAGTTACGCGCAATTTGCAGAGTTAACTTCGATAAAAGAAGAAACCAACGTACCAAATGCTAATGACATGATCAAACAATTAGTTGCAGGTCACGAACAAGTCGTGAAAACAGCGCGTGGCGTTTTTCAACTCGCTGAAGAAGCTTCAGATGAATCAAGCTGTGACATTCTCACTCAACGCATGCAACTCCATGAAAAAACCGCATGGATGTTACGCAGTCTTTTAGGCGAAAAATAATCTCTCATCATACCCACTTAGTGATTGAATCCTAAGTGGGTCACATCCAGCATTTGAGTCATAATTAAACATATAAATCAATATTATTTATGTATCGTAGCATTATTAATTTAATCTAGTATAATAGAATCACATAACCATTGGATGATAATGTGTAAATACATATGGCAGATCAAGATAACAGCAAGCATTTAATAACCATTTCTATCCCTAAGTGTTCTGGGAAAAATTACTTTGCCACAGAGTTTATAGGCGATGAGTTGATTTCATCCTGTTTTCAATACGAATTTATTTTAGTGACAGAGGCAAGATTAAATCAATTGCAGCATTTATTTGCTACATCAGCATTAATTACATTACAAGCAGATACTCATCATACTCAACTTTTTCATGGTGTGATAACCGATATCGCGCAAATAAAATCAGAATATCTTCACACCTTCCAATACAAAATAAAATTAGAGCCGTGGTTTGCTTTACTAAAATTAAATTCAAATTGCCAAACCTATTACCAAAAATCCATCCCTGAATTAATTAAAATAATTTTTGCAAAATATTCTTTTGCAGAATATGAATTAAATTTAGCAAAATCTTATCCTAGTTTAGATGCTGTTGCGCAATTCAATGAGTCTGATCATGACTTTATTTGTCGTTTGTTAGCTGAAGCAGGGATTTATTTTTATTTTACACATCAAAAAAATAAACATGTCTTAACTATTTCAGATAATCCTGAAACACCTTTTATTTATTCAGAGCCATTATCCATTTATCAAAACAATCCACAATACGACGCGCATTTAAGCAGTTGGACAGAAATCAATAATGCATTTAATACCGATCTAGCCGCACGCTTATATAATATCGATAATCCATTTTCACCATTTTCATCGACTGACAGCATCGCTTACAACCAACATTTTACTTTTCCATCTGACTCTTATTTACGAGATAACGTTCAATTGAAAAATACTCTTTTGCAACAACAACAAGTTTTACAACGAGAAAATAATTTAATTCATGCCGAGAGTAATTATTCAGGCTTAAAGCCAAATCAATCGGTGCAATATCAAACTGGTGACAGCTATAAAATTATAAGTATTCATCATCAAGCAAAAGATTTAACACGACACACTCATTTTTCATCACAAGATGAAAATCAAAAAGCGCATTATCAAAATACATTTATCGCAATGAAAAGTGGTATCGCATATAAACCACAACAAAAAGCCAAACCATTAATTGCAGGATTACAATCAGCAGATGTTGTATCACCTGATAAAAAAGCGATTTATAGTAATGATTATGGATCAGTCAAAATTAAACGACATTGGGATATGTTCGATCATTCAGATGTAAATCAAATGCCCTGGACACGAGTTAGGCAAATTTGGGCAGGTAAAGATCACGGAACACAATTTATTCCACGACCACAACAAACTGCAATGTTAAGTTATTTAAATGGTGATATTGATCAACCTATTATTTTAGGTGGTATTTATCATCAAGATTATCTACCTCCTTATAATCCCCATCATCAAAATGGTTTTAAAACACAAAGTTTAGGGGATAAAACAAAAGGACATCAACTTATACTTGATGATAAAGCAAATGAAGAAAAGATCTATTTACATTCCGCACGAGATATGAATGTAATGATTAATCATGATCAAAAAGCGAAGATTAAACACAATCGAAAATTAACTATTAAAAAAGGTCAACTGAAAGAATCCGTCACAAAAAAATATCAACATGATAGTTTAACTGAAATTCGTATCCAATCAGGTCAAAGCACTATTACCATTACACCGCAAATGATTAAAGTTCAATCAAAAAAAATCACACTCGATACTTTGTCGGTTTCATCTACTGCAAGTGGAAATCAAAATAGCGTGTTAACGTCAGCGAGTCATACTAATATTGATACGCTTGTTGATTTGTTAAAAGATTAATCGATAAAAATGTAACAAGGAATAGGAAATGAAAAGCATTAGGCTATTTATTTTATTATTAATTTTTTCGGTATTAGTAGCATGTGATAAACAAGTGCCAGCAAATAAATATATTATGGTAACGAGCCTATCAAGTGATGGTGAATATGCAATTACTACAAGCCTTGCTAAACAAGCTATTTTATGGAATATCAAAAATAAAACTTATAAAATTATAGCAACGAATGCAAATATTTATTCAGCTTATTTTATAAAACATTCAAATGATTTTATCTACCAAAATGATAAAACAAATATTGTATATGTCAAAAATATTGAAGGCAAAACCATCAAAATAATTAAACCGGGTTTTCCAACTTACGGTGAAGTTTTAACATCTGATTTACAGAGTTACTATGCAGTTGATGTGAAAGACCAAATTTATTCAATAAAAAAAACAAAATAAATAAAATTTTATATTATTATTGCAGTAAACGATATGGCGATAAAATACCACCAGAAAATAAGCCTTCTGAATGTGGTGACTTTCTAGGAAGTGGTAAGCTTTTTAATTTAACACTCTCTAATGATAATCATTATTTAGTTGGGTCATCGGGATTTAGTACGATTTATTTGTTTGATGTAAAGACTGACACTTTGCTTAAAGAGGTCCGAAAAAATATAGCAAAAACTTTTGCAACTATCAGTCCAGATAATAACATTATTATTAGTGGTGATGAAGATGGCCATAGGTTTATATTAGGTATTAATCAGGGAAAAATTATTAAACAACTCGATGCGAGTTATAACGAATCACTAAATATTAATTTCAACAAAATTTATAAAAGAGATTATCAAAATGGAATTAATATTAATGACTATGTTGGAAGTATTGCGACAATTAAATTTATCGACAAATCACACTTTATGATTTTTATGTAGAAAACTAATATAATAATCTTTTTGCTTATGCGGCGTTATTTAATTCTTCGGCTATAAAACCCATAAAATATTTTAAACTCGCTAACCCTAGAGATCAACTTCAACCTTCAGTATCTAGTTTTTCACGAGATCAATCTATAGATTCAGCACCCAGCGCTCATATCTTAGTGATAGGTCAAAATCAATATAATGGCATAATTGTTTATCGATATAATCCCACTAATCTAACTCTAAGTAAAATTTTGGCACCAGTTATTCATGGAACTAAGATTACTGATAAATCTAGCACATAATTAGCATTAATTAATATTTATTATTCTGCTGAGTTAGTATCCAAATTTATCATCAAGCTAAAAATATCAAGAGGTACTACAGTAGTCACAAATTGTAAAAAATTAATTTAAGGATTCTAAATGATGATGAGTATAAAATCCCTTAATATTAATCAAATAGTTTTTGTTTATTTTCTCTGTGTTGCCTGCTAGATTAACCTGGATCGTTCATATTTTTATGAAACATTGAATGCCGAAATTGGCTAGTATTAAACTATTCCAATTGTTACCATACTATTATGATTAGAAATATTAATAATAATGATTTTCACAAATTAGAAAAGAAGGGTTTAAATAATGAATTCAATTGAATTAGAAAATCGTAACTTAATGCAACTATTTCTTGATAAGAATTATATTACGTTAAAAGAGCTTGCAAAACAATGTCAGGTAGAAACTTCAAATATATTAGCATTAGAAAATGCTCAATGCATTCCAGGACATACTTATGAGAAACGTCAAGTAACTCTCTATACTTGTGCTGGTATTGATGAAGCATTATCAGAGAATTCATCACTTGAGACTACATTTTATTATCATAATTCTATCATTAATTGGGTAAATGAAGCATTGAAATCAATAAATGAGATGGATTTAACGGTACTAGCTAATAAAGTTAAAATGGATTTCGCTAATCAAATTGAAAAATATTTAAAAGGACAAAAGACGCCAGGGTGCCAATCATTTGATCAAGCCTGGCGTTATTGGATTGATGGAACTTGGGGTAAATGTTTAAAAACAATATCTGTAGAATGTTTAGCGAAGAAAGAACTCGCCAGAAAATATATTGCTGACACAATGAATAGTTCAGCACACGAGATAAGTTATGAACAAAAAAATAAGTTAGTAGAGGCAATTGAAAACTATATTCAAGCATCACTTGAGTTTGATCCATATGGTATGCGTCATAAAGTTGCTCTTGATCCAATAGAAAAATTTAATCTTAATGTAACCATTAATAAAACGTACATGGTTATATAATTTTTCAATATAACATATTAAAGCTTGATGATATTATCCCTATCAAACTATAATTTAGATTGATTTAAAATATTGACCGTTGCTTTTTGATAAAAAACGGCAAGATTTTCTTATTCTCTCGTACAACACACATAAAATATTTTTTTGTTCTTTCTCTGACACTATCTTTTCCATTATCAAGTTTTACTAACACATTATTATATTCTTCATGTCGTTTCGATGAGCAAGTGTAACAATTAATCAGCAATTAATTTACTCTAATGTGACAAAATCCAACTATTTAAAGGATATCATTAATGAGTAATTCCATCACTAAATCTTCACCATTACTTGAAGATGTAAAAGAAGCATTTGTTACTTAGCGAGAAAATCGTGGCAATAAACGGAAAATACCTGATTAATTATGGTAGCAAGTATTCAAACTGCTGCCACACAATACTAAATCTGATATATTAGTATCGTTAGGGATCAATTCATTACAATTAAAACGAACGAAAGCAAGAATAAATAAAGTTGAACTTAATCTTAAATCTAAAAGTCCACCACCATTATTTGTTGGTGCACAACCACTTCCTAATATATCCTTATCAAGTAAAATAGATTTCGTTGAAAATATAATCGAAATACATCGAACTGATGGTACTGTTTTGAAAATTAAAAATATTTGTCAAAATAGCTTGTCGATTTTAATCGAGCAATTTTTAGGATAATAAAGGGATTTTCATTTATTAACGCACAGGTATGGATTACTCTGGTTAGCACACTGCCAATCAGGGCGCCATATTCTGTTTAATAACACTCCACGAACATTTTCTAATTGGGATCTTCAAATTTTGTTCTACTCGATTATTATCAAGAGGTGCTCCGGGTATTCGTAAAAACTGCGTGAGATCATGCCAATGTTTTAGCATGTAATGATGTGTGTTGATCCAACACTTTATACAGTGACCACTAAACTAAGCACAGATCAAAATTTTAATTTGCTATATATCGTTTCAATCGCTAAAAATTAAAAGCAACCTGCTACTTGTGATATTCATCCATAATGTAGATCACAAACCATAAAACAAAAATAACATTATCTTCAACAACAACAGCGAGTAATTTTGACTTTGTCACAAACTAAGTTTCAATTTGAATGGTTCTGTTGCAAAAAAAGGTGTGCCTAATAAACTTCCAATCGTCATTTTATTCTACTCAGATCTATTTTTGCGATAGAACCGTTTAGCCAGCTTGTTGAGTTCTTCAAAACGTGATTCTAGCAAATTTCAGCTATTAAGTTGACGGTGCCCCTTAATTTTAAATTTGAATAGCTACGATAACATAGTTAGGGTTTTTGCGACAAAACTGTAGAACTCTTCCGTTTCAGAATTTCTAAAGAGAGATACCTTTGTTTGAATTTCTTCTATCAATGTTTTTAATTTTGAAGACAAATCTGCGGCCTTGGCAGTTGACAAAGATTCAATATCCTTTTCAGACGCTATATTCTCAGATCTAAATAAGGCCAACATTCTCAAAACGCCTTTCGGTTTTCCTTCCTGCATTCCAAAAAAAAACATTCTCTGAAAGTTTGAATTACTAAGCGACTTGTAAATTCGCACCAAGACTGATTTTACAGGATCAACTTTGATTGTAAATTTATCAAAAAAAGTGAACTTATCTACTTTTGGAAGCGACACTAGGATTTCACTGAATAGATCACTGAATATTTCTTTAACTTTATCAATAGAAGGAATACTATCCAACGTATTTGGAACATCTTCGTTAAGTTCTTTTTTATCACTTCTGTTGTTTTTAATGGGAATTCCCATTGGATTTAGGGCAGATGAAAATTTTTTAAGTTGTGCTGTAAAACCCTTGGAGTCGCTGTACTGTTCGAGCTTATTTGATAAATCTAGAACTAAACATGACAATGCAAAGATATCATTATGGTGAGTGAACTTATAAACTGTTTTTCCATTTTTGATCATCCTCATGGTATTAGGGTGAGGAAGTGGCAAGCCGCTCAGACTACACGTTCCGAAATAACAGCCATCCTTTTCATAGGACTGGGTATTTGCATAGCTTTTTATATATGCGCGGCAATGAGAACTTAGACTCAGTCGAATAGCAGTGGGATTGATGCCTAAGTGTAGAGTTTTCTTGCTATGGAGCTCACTTAGAGTTGAAATAATATCCCATATAATCGTCAGCGTATCAGTGGGATTTGGGCCAGAATCTTTATAAGACTCTATCCAATCTTTTAACGTGTAGTCACTCAGGAGTGGCTTTTTCAGGTAAAGTGATTGCTTGATCAAAGCAAGCTCGTAACCTTCATTCGGCCCAATTTTCTGAAGGTGGTAAAGCGTGGTGTCGTTTTCATTTTCGAATCCACGCCACATCGGAAAAGAAATAACCTCAAGACCAAAAGATCTACTCGTGAATAGAAGATCGTATCCCAATTTATCGCTTTTTTGGTAATTAAATTCAATCAGTTCCCCAAAATTCAAATCGGCTGGTTTTTCATTTTGTGATCCACTTCTAAGCTGGAGGTAATAATATACGCTATTGGATACGCTATTGGCGCCGAACGAAATAATACTGTAATCGTATTTTTTATCTGAAAATTCATACCGAAATGCCTTTCCTCTTTTTGATTCTGCCACATCAAAAAAATTTGAATCGTTAGAAAATAAGTTCCCAACTAGAGTCTTTAGTCTAACTGTTGAATTAAACCTATTGGATAACAAAGGCAAAGTATCCTTATTAGTATTTTTTTAAAGTATTCTATCTATGAAAATGGGAGGCTTGTGATCACAAATATAGCCCCAAAAGCATTATCACTACATGATGAATAATAAACATTTTTTAACGAGTATCCTTCATCAAGAATATCGTCAAAATACAGGGAATAACCCAGGGGGCACCGTCAAGTTACAAAACTGTTGCGGACAGAGTTTTCGCTAGCTCTCAGTTTTTATTTAACCGTTAATCGAGCAGAAAGTGTGAAAGGTGCCCATTTTTGCCTTTCTTAAAAGGTTCGCATGGCTTGCAAAGCTAATCCTTTTCCGATACTGCCAAAGGTATCGCCTTCTATCACGACTGCATTTTTAAAAAGGGTGTTAATTTTTTCTCGAATAAAAGGAATTTTACTTGAGCCCCCTGTATAGAAAATTGCGCTGATATTTTCAGTTTTTTCACCTGCGCTGTTAACGGTATTTAAGATTTTATTTACGATCGCGTCTACGAATATTGATATATGCTCATTAAATTCATCGCGCGTATTATCAACGTATAATTGCGACTCAATAAAATCTAGCATGATTTTTTCAGATGCTAATTCACTGAGTGAGATTTTACAATTTTCTACAGCTTGTAAAATAAAATAGCCTTGTTTATTTTCAAGAACGGACAATAATCGTTTTATTAATGGTTTTTGCATTGCGCTTAAATAAATATTTTTCACGTCTTGTTTTGTTTCAAGCGTATACATTTTTTTATGGGTGTGCCATGTTGTCAAATCATGATAAAAACTATTTGGAACGGGGATTACTTCACTCATGGTTTTCATTAAACTATTCATGCCTAATAAAGGCATTACCTTTTTTAAATTAAATAATGTATCAAAGTCGGTTCCGCCAATATGGATCCCTTGGTTACCTAAAACATCTTTTGATGAAGGCTTTTGTTTTGGGTTAATTTTAATCAATGTAAAATCAGACGTCCCCCCTCCCATATCCACAACCAAAGCGATTTGTTCATTTTGCACGGTCTCGCGATAATATGTTGCAGCAGCAATGGGCTCGTATTGAAATATAATATTTTTAAAACCTTGTGCTTGGAAAATATCACGTAAAGTGTTTTCGGCGAGTTTATCTTTCTCTATATCATCATCATGAAAATGAACAGGGCGTCCTGCAATAACATCAGAAATATTATCTTGTAACTCAGTTTCTGCAAGCTGTTTCATATGAGCAATAAATTTTCCTAACACTTCAGTATAAGGAATTAATTCATTGAAAATAACAGTTTTGTCTTGCATGATTGAAGAACCCAAAACTGACTTTAGGGCCATCATCAATCGACCATCTGCCCCAGATAAATACGCATCAACACCGGATTGACCAAATGAAAGTGTTTTAAATTCGTCATCATAAAAAATCGCTGAACGCAGTGTTGGTTTTTGATTTTCAAGATTAACAAGTTGTATCGCGTCGTTTTTAACAATACCAATGGTAGAGTTCGACGTACCAAAGTCTAAGCCACAAAAATGTGAGGCGGGCATGTTGTTGCTCCTCTTTTGAAAAAAGGGCAGAAATCCTAATAAAAGTCTAAGTTAATAGCAAGTGTTTTTTGAAGAAGATAAAAAAACACTTGCTATTAACTTGACGGTGCCATTCATGCAAGTCAGTTAATAAACAGCAATGCTATACCATGGCCATAATCACACGGTGTATAAGGTATATTATTTCTTCGTTTGATTTATCTCTTCTTTCAAAAAATGATCGATCAGTTGCCTTGAAATACTAATGGATGAAGCGGGCAACTCTGGTAGATGATGCGCATCATACCAACCAGCGTCTTCCGGTTCTCCATCAAGGAGGTTAATTTCTCCTGATTCATGATCAGCAATAAAAGCTAACATGAGAGAATCAGGAAACGGTCAAGGTTGTGAACCAAAGTAACGAATATTTTTCACAGTAATTCCTATATTCTTCACCTTTAAAATTGAAAATTACAAAAGAGATTATCAAAATGAGATTAATATTCTCTAAGTATAATTTGGACGTCAGTTATTCATTACACAAAAATTATGGAGTCGTTTCCCACACAATTATCAGAAATGATAATTATCTTTCGTGTTAAAATTAAAAAGCAAAGGCACGTCGATAAATTAACAATGAAACATGTCTTTACCGTACTCTAGGAACGGGGTTTTGTTGCTGTTCTACAATAACAAATTCCTCTTGATCATTATCAATAGCATAAGGTTCAATTTTAATAAATGCTTCAATATTTTCAGATAAAACACCGTGTATACCGAGCAACTGAACTCGACTAGCTAATTCGGCCTTTAACAAATTAAGGAATCTTTTTTGATCATTAGATAAAGTTTCACCTTCTTCAATCGTAATATATTTCGGTAAATAAGCCATTTCTGATTCAAGGCCAATTGAAATTAAAGCCGAATTTCCAGTTTTTATTGAGATTTCAATTTCATTTTCATTTTGAAAATTAATTTTGTCACTATAATTTAAATTAAAATCATGACAACAATCCACTAGATAGGGTAATAACGTTTTTATTTCAACTTGAGGTAAAGGGACTTGATTATTATTTACAAAAAAGCGAATAGCCATTATATACTCCAATTCTTATTATTATAAAGTTAAGTTACTATTTTATTTAATATCAAAAGATAATAAATTAATAACGCTTAGTATATACAATTTTTAAAAATCACCATTTCATTTTGAGAATAAATGTATCCAGGTAACGCTTCGATTCTTGTCAAAAACGTTATTATTAATAATACCTTGTAGAAATAACATTTTCCGTTTCAGAGAATAAAGTCAGTTCTAAGTAATTTAGAAAGCTATGTTATAATCACGATTTATTGATTTAGATGAGTGATAAAGCATATGATACAAATTCGGAAAAGCGATGATCGTGGCAAAAGTCAACTAGATTGGCTTAAGAGCGCCCATACTTTTTCGTTTGCAGAATATCATGACCCTCATTTTATGGGCTTGAGTGATCTGCGAGTGATTAATGAAGATATCGTACGACCTGGCATGGGCTTTAGTCGTCATCCACATCGCAATATGGAAATTATTTCTTATGTTATTGATGGGCAGTTAGAGCATAAAGATAGCATGGGAAATGGTTCTATTATTCAGCCTGGCGAAATTCAAATTATGTCTGCAGGCACGGGTGTCGAGCACAGTGAATTTAATCACTCTAAAACTGAATCCCTACATTTTTTACAGATTTGGATTATCCCAAACAAACAAAATTTATCACCGAGTTATCAACAGATTAAGTTCCAACACTCACCAAACCAGCTGCTTTTAATTGGCTCACAAAACAGAAGCAACAGCGCAGTGATGATTCATCAAGATATCAATTTATATGTGTGCTTCATGCAAGACCATCACACGTTGCATTATTCTTTCAATCAAGGACGCATAGGTTGGTTACAATTAATCAAAGGCAGTATTACTTTAAACAAAGAACGAATGAACGAAGGTGATGGTGCCGCAATTAATGAACAAAACCTCGGTATTACCAGTTTCGATCAAGCAGAATTCTTATTTTTTGATTTACGATCAAATTAAAAAATATTTTTAATTTGATTAAAAAAGTACATTGTTTAATTCATAAAATTGGAATATTGTATTAACAAGTTAATCTCTTATCCAGAACGGATCATAACCTTGTTATAAAAAAGGAGCGATGATGAGCAAATATAATGTATTAGGTCTGGTAGGTAGTCTACGGAAAGATTCTTTCAATTTACAGTTAGCAAAAGCAATTGCATTATTAGGCAGAGATAAATTCAATTTAGAGATCGCTGAAATAAGCGATTTGCCCCTTTTTAATCAAGATTTAGAAGCTTCATTTCCAGACGAAGCACAAAGATTAAAAAAAGAAATTGAAAATGCAGATGCTATATTATTTGTTACACCCGAATATAATCGTGGCTACCCAGCACCTTTAAAAAATGCAATTGATTGGGCAAGTAGACCATATGGTAAAAATTCTTTTTCAAAGAAACCCGCCGCATTATGTGGTACTTCTCCTGGTGCAATTGGAACAGCTTGTTCTCAACATGCGTTACGCTCAACATTGCTTTATTTAGGGCTTGTATTAATGGGTTCTCCTGAAATGTATTTTCAATACAAAGAAAATATTTTTGATTCTACAAGTCACATTACAAATGAAGATTCAAGAAAATTTATACAAAGTTATGTAGATGCATTTTATAACTGGATCGAAAAACACAAATCATGATGTAACTTTGTTTAAAAGTAAATAACTAGGTAAACCAAATATTATGAATAAAACTCGTATAGAAGCATTTAGTGATGCGGTCATAGCGATTATTCTCACCATCATGGTTTTAGAATTAAAAATACCACATGGCGATAGTTTAGACCAGTTGACACAATTGGCGCCGCAATTTTTAAGTTATATTTTAAGTTTTGTTTACTTGGGAATTTATTGGAACAATCATCATCATTTATTTTATGCAGTAAAAAAAGTAAATGGTCGAATATTATGGGCAAACATGCATTTACTTTTTTGGCTATCATTACTTCCATTTGCGACAGGTTGGATGGGTGAAAATCATTACACCGCTGTTCCTACTGCAATATATGGTTTAATTCTTTTGATGGCTTCGATAGGGTATTGGGTGTTGGTGCAGGTGTTATTAAAAAATGAAGGCAAAAACTCCATGATTTCGAATGCAATTGGTAATGACATCAAAGGTAAAATTTCAATTTTACTTTATGTTGTTGCGCTTCCACTTTCTTTTATCACACAATGGGCAGCTCAACTTATCTACTTGCTCGTCGCCATTTTATGGTTAGTCCCTGATAAACGGATAGAAAATCTTGTTTAAGTAAAATAGGAATTTATTATCGTATTCCATAATAGTAAGTGATTCGAATAATCACTAATAAACTAAAATCTAAATTGTAAAAAATTAGCTGTATAAAATTCATGGAATAATTTAAGCAACATTAGATAACGAAAGTGCTGAATAAAGATCAAATATTGCTATTTATTGCTAACCTCATTTAAAACTCAATCAACAATAATATTTGGAATTTGTTGATTGAGTTTTAAATTGATATATTTATAAATCTAAAAACAATTTCAATTTATCTTTTGGAATTTCAACATAAGGTTGTTTATCATCGAGATGCCACATCATAACAGCGTTATCAAGCATTAAGTGAAGATTATCGCAGACTTCATGATTATTACTGTCGTAGATAAGTTTTGCCCATTCAGTTTTTCCTTTGATTTTAATTTTATCATATAAACCTTTTTGATTGAGTTTTGAACCTTCTATCAAATAATTTGAACTTTCTTTTCCATCTTCATGCTGACTCATATCATACTCCTAGTTGATCTAAATAATACATCTCAATAATTTACAGCTATAAAATATAGCGCTAAAATATCGCTTTATTTTTAAATATAGCCTCGATTATGTCAAGCATTTTATGTAAACTTTATCGATTGAGTATGTTGATTTTCTAATAAGCGAGAAATTAAGTGTCTGTTTTTAAATACAGTTGGGATGAAATTAAAACTATTGTGCAAAAAGTTAATCCTGAGTTTAGTGAAATTCTTGATACTTCACCGATTATTAAAAAATATCCTTTTACTGTATATGAATATCAATTTGGTGAACTTATCGCAGACAATAATTATTTTTATGCTCCTAATGATACAAAAATACAACCTATCACTAAAGTTCCATTCTCAATGATATTAGAGAATAAGATTGAACAATATGTTGGATTTGTCGATAAACTATTTACTTATCAAATATTATCACCAGGAAGACTATTGCAGCTCACATCATTTGTTAGGAATGATAGACTTCATTCTCCGAATGATATGTTAACTTTTACTGCTGGAGCTCGCAATATTCTGTTGTTACCTGAAATCGCTGAAAAGAATTCTCATGATTCACTGTGCCATCAATTTTCATTAAAGCATTTACCACCAAAAAATATGGATTCACAATTTGAAATCTTTAGAGATATCATCCAAAAATCAAATTCAACATGGCGCTTTAAACTTTTAATATTCCCTAAAAAATGGGTAGAGAAGATGCAGGAAAAACATAATGATCCTGCCACAGCCTATATAAGAGAATTATCACTAAATATAAGCGGCTTTAAGCGAAATTTAATTCTCTATGATTTTATTTTATCTTATATAAAAAATGAATTTAAATTATCTCCAAATGACTTCGTTAATGATGCAGTAAGACAATTATTTTGTTTAGGTGCGGGACAAACACCAGGATTTGGGGCAGTTACAGATGAATCAATGATCCCATATAAAATTATAGAAGAAGCTTATAATCACTACTATGAGATAAAACATGCGCCAATATTAATTGGGCCAAAATATCTCGAACCTTTTGAAACTAACACTCCAATTTATTATTCACTCAAAAAACCAGCTTTTTTATATTCTATGCCACCTACAGCAAGCACTTTAAAACTATGCTTAGATATTAAAAGTGTCTTTGAAGCCTACTGTGAACAGATAAAGAAAGCAGGCTTAGCAAAAAACACGATATTTTACAAATTGGCAAATAAATTAGCAGTAGATGTGATGAGTGATTTTAATGGTCCAACAAAAAATAGTGGTTTTTTAACACTTGAAAATGATATTGCAGAGTATGATAAGCATATTGCTAATAAACTCCAACAACTTAATTTTAACAATAAGTCACTAACTTGTCGTTCAAGCTTTTTTAAAGGTTGTTTTGGGATAAAATATAAGGTAAGTGAAGAGTAAAGAAAAATTAGCTAGTAGGCTAAAAGTATAAATTTATAAAACCTTAATTTCTTCGAATCCAATATCTTGTTCTGTTATGTCGTATAGATAATCCATTGTTTTCACCTCAATATTTATTTTCATACTCCAGCTATTTTACAACGATAAAAAGGATAGGTCTAGATACCTTGATAAAATAACAATTTATTTATCCCTTTGAATATTTTCAACTTATTGTAAGGATTGTTTGTTTATTCGCTTGTTCATAAGCATCGAGTATTGAATCTATGTTATCGCTCCAGGCGACTAAAGAAGCCGCTTTCGATAATTTTTTTGGTTTGTGATAAAACTGACCAATATTGATATAGCATTCAAATTCAAATTTAACAGATAAAGTAATCGGTTTTATGTTAGTCACTAAGCCTTGTTGGATTGGGTAATACCCACATAGATAGTACAATTTATCACTATCAATTTTATCTATTTTAGTGTTTGATTCTATCATGATCATAAACGTTTCAAGAGAATTATTTAGTTTTCTTTTATACATTTTATTTAAACCAATTCCGGGTTGTCGTGAATTTAACTCTAAGAAAATAAACTGATTGTTATAATCTCGGTAAAACTCTAAATGAAATACGCCATTTTGAATTAGTAATTTTTCCATAACAATAGTTGATATTTTTTTAAGCTCTTCTGCTATTAGGTTATTTTCAATTTCTAAACTAAATATAGGCATATTTTCGGAAATCATTTCGTGATTGGGGCGAGAATATTTTCGTGCATTAGCATAAATGATTTCCCCAAATTGCACGATCATTTCGCAATGATAAAGCTCTCCGTTAATATAGGGTTGGACTATAAATTTAGTTAAATCTTGCAAGTATTCTTTTTTAAAATTGTTAAAATCAACCTCGGTATCGATAATTGCGATACCTTCAGAGCTTGACAAACTATGGGGTTTTATAAATATTTTTCTGGTGTTTAAATTACAAGTAAGTTCTTGATAATTTATTGAAGAAGATAATTCTATAGTTTGTGGTGATTGTAAATAAGGTTTAATTAAATTGTGACTATATCTTTTATCAATTCTTTTTTTTGCTTCAATTAAACTTAATCCAGGTATTTGATATAATTCTCGGAGATTGGCAATAATTTCCATTAGACGGTCATTCATGCAACAAATATAATGTGGCTTAACTTCACTTGTAATTTTTTCTAATGATTGGAAAGAAAAGTCGGGTACAGAAACAGCATTGTGATATTGCGTTTGACTAGAATTCAAAACCACAGGTATAGCCAGAATACCTTTATTTTTCAGATAACAAAAATCCACAAGATCATAATTACTTGTGGTATTAATGATCAAAACAGTATTGTCGTTCAAAATTTTCCCTCATAATTTTTTGATATAAAGTAAAATGTCTTATTGCACAATAATCCGATACAAGTTGATCTAAGTACTCTAGTTTTATATTACAAACTGACAAATGATGTTTCAATGAGTCTGCAGTTAATAATCCACATTTTTTCCTAAATTCATTAAAAATTTCATGTTTTGCAAAGCTTGTAAGTGAATAATGACTACTTGCTAATATTGAAATCAAATTAGAAAAATAATCTATTACTTCAAGCGAATGATTGATGTTAAGAAAAACTATCAATCTTTTGGCACGCTCACAAATTGATTTTTCAGGTTTTACTTTTTCAAATGAATATTCAAATGGAAATAAATTATTATCATATATAACGTCATCGACTAATTTATTAAAAAAATGGGTATCATAAATGATTTCACGTTTAGGCAACGTTTTTAACTCAGAACAACCATTCAACCATCGTAGACAATTAATAGCATCCAATCTTTTATAATCGATATAAATTTGTTTAAGTTGAGTAAATTCATTCAAATCTAAATTGGCTTTAAGTTGTCGCCAGGTTCTTCTTTTAAAATATATATTTTTTGCTTTAGATAAAATATTGTCTTGTAAAAGTTGAGGTAATCTTTGAATAGACAATCTAATATTAATTAGAGGGAGTGTTTTTTCTGGAAGATTGGCAGAATGCATAACAACTAATTCATCGTCTGCAACAATTTTATTCTCACGATAAAGATCAAAAATTTTGCCAAATCCCACCATTCCGTAATCATGTAATTCGCTTGCGCGCAATGCTCCCATGGATGCAGCGCCAATAACAGTAATAGATTGTTTTAAAGCAAACAAAATTTCCTTGTGCCACACAGAAGGGCAAAGATCAAAATTACCATCAATAATAATGATATTTTTAACTCCTTCAGATAAGGCTCGAAGCACATCACCTTTTTTTACTGCTGGTTTGCATTGAATTGAAGGTATAATTTCCAAAATGTGTTCATGACTTAATGTCGAATCAGCAAATATACAAGTTTTACCATTTAGCATTTGATATTTCACTTCTGTCAACAATGATGGTTCTTAAAATAACAAGATCAGCATTTAAATATTCATAAATAATAATATCTTTATTTTTTTCTTTTAATTGGTGAATAACATGCTTTAAATAATCTTCATTTTCATCGCACTCAATGGAAGTAATCTGCTCAAATTGCATGGAAGTTTCATCTGGTAATTTTGTAAATGTGTTCATTTTTATATAATCGTTAAACATAATATCATCACGAGCTCCTGCGATGGCAGTTAATCTTGATTGAATTGATTCGATTATGGCACGATACAAGGCTATGTTGCGATTAGCGTGACAACCAACTCCTCTAAATATCATTTGATTTTCCGAGGGGTCAATCGATTGAATCTGACATTCAAATACGGGGATATTAAATATGTTTTCTCTTTGTAAAATTTGAAAATTCATATTTTTATGGATTAATTTAACTAGTGGAATATGATTAGCTACAACTAAGCGTTTACTTTTGTGATAATTTTTACTTCTTTCAATTACTTCAAAAATTCCATGAAGCATTGCTTCTGTGAAATTATGTCCACTACCAATTCCAGTTGAGGTTGAAGCATAAGCAATGATTTCCGAATTAGTCATATCCAAAGAAACTTCGCCCAAAGGAATGAATATTGTTTTTCCTTCAAAAAATGATTTAGCTTTAACCCAGCCCAATTTGGCAGATGAGTCTGAGAATTTAACATATTTATTTAAGATGTTTGGCGAGACATAACTTAAATTTTTATCGTTTACTTCAGATACTGTGCAATTGTGTATATCTGGTACCACTTCTTCAGCATAATAAGTTTCGATTGACTCAATAAGGGCAGAGCATTTAGCTTCGTCTTCTGTTAGTCCTTTACCTTGGCTAACGGTTAGTGATTTTGCATTAGGACGTATAGCCGAAAAAACTGGGATATTAAAATAGTCTAGACCGGTTAAATCAGCAAGTCGCGATATTCCAACTATAAGTTTATATTTATCAATAATAGACAAAGTCAGCTCCAAGCTTTTGGAGCGTTTTATAACCGGTGTTTTATTAATTCCAGGCTGATTCATGTTTATTGAACCTTAAAATGGATTTCCGAGAAATAAAAAAAACAAAAAGAAAAGCAAATACCGTCAAAGCATAAATTAAATAATGAGTACCAGCTAACACAATGTGGTTGGGCAATATTACAGAATTTGTGGTGCCTATTGCTAGATAACCTGAAATAATAGCCGAAAAACCACTCACAAAACGGCAAAATCCCATTAAAAAACCATGCATGTGTTTTGGACTTAATTCACCCACCATGGCACTGCCAGTTGGCCCGACTAAGATTTCGCCACAACTAATAAACAAATAAACTAATAAAATCCAACTAATAGAAATAAAATGTGTTTGTGCAATATTTTCAATATAAAATAAAGTTAGTAATGCTAATCCACAAAAGAATACGCCTATAAGTAATTTATTAACAGTTTTGAGTTTATAGATAACACTATCTTTAAAAAAGAGATATAAAATTAAACCAACACCAAAAACAATCGCAGGATCTAAGCTAAAAAAATCTGATGCAGGAACAGTGTAATGAAATATAACACGATCAACATGCGCTTTAATAAAAACTAATAAAGCTGTCGGTTCGAGATCATATAAAGACCAAAATATTACCAAAAGAGAACACATTAGTAGAAATAATCGCACATTTTGACGATCTTGTTTTTTTAAATTTGTGGAGTAGTAACTGAGAAATAATATATAACTTATAATGGCTATCGCAATTATTATTACTAATCCACGATCAAATTCAGGATGACTTAGTAAATTTACTGAAAAAATAATCAAGATGATCCCAACTAAAAATGAAGCCAAAAGATTTTGATATAATTTACTGCTACTTAATTGTAATTTGCACTGACTGTTTTCAATAAATGGAAAAAATTGACAAAAGCTAAGAAAGATAATTGCTGATGAAAAAACTCCGATTGCAGCGAAATTGAAAACACCTGCATAACCAAAATCTTTTAATATTGTACCAGAAAAAATACCGCCCAACGCGGCACCAAGATTCATCACAAAATAAGAGAGTGTGAATGCTATGCTTCGTTTATTATCAGATGGATTGTAAACTTGACCTAAGCAAACAGCTTTATTTGGAACATATAAACCACAGCCAACTACATAGGTACCGAGACCAAAAGAAATTTTGTTAAATAAACCAATGGTGAGTAAACCAGTTGTCATAAATAACCCACCTATTAAGGCTGAATTCCAATATCCTGTTTTTTGACCGAGCGAACCTCCCGCTACTGCAAGACAGAAAAATAAAGAGAGAAATGCACTAAAATAGCAATATGCTTCATCTTTAGATTGGCCTAAATGATTCATTAAATAAAAAACTAATAAGGAAACCACTAGCCCGAAAGTAAACATATAAAGCGTACTTGCTACGGCATTTACCATTGCCGCCTGAAACTGTGAAATTTTAGGCATTGATTCAATCCAATTATCAAATAGACCGCATTTTAACTCAGGAATAAAAAACTTTGAACATAATTCTTTTATTAATTTATGTTTAGGCTAATCCTTTTAGTGAAAATAATTCTATTAATCTTAGTGTTATAGTAAGAGTAATCGTATTAAGAAAAAACTTATTTTAAATCCAGCAGATTCTAGTCGAGTGTATTAATGTTAACATGAAGATATCTATCTGATAAATAACGCTAGTTCTGAATTCTCATCTTTCTGGACAGTAATTAGAAAATTCTCATTTGTATAAAAATATATATATTCTAACCGCCTGCTAAAGCACTAATAATTTCAATTTTGTCGCTTTCATGTAACTTGGTTGTTTGAAAATCAATTTCATGAATAATTTGCCCATTCAGACTAATTGCAGAATTGATGCCATAGTCTGGAATTTGGACTATTAACTCACTCAAAAAAATAGCTGATGTTTCTATTGATTTATTATTAACAAATATATTCATTTTACTGCCTATTTCATAATTATATTTGTGAAACTCTAAAATTTATTCTACAACAATTCCACCCACACAAAAAGACTAATATTATAATGAATCTATTTTGTCACTATTCAGTATAAATGTTGAATAGTTACTCTTCTTTTAATAAATGCTTAAAACGAAACAACACAATTAAATTAAAAAACTTATAATTAAATATAAATAGAGTGTTGTTCATTCATTCAAAAATATCTAAATTACATCTGTAGAAACTCAATCACCCAAAATCAATTCAAAAATAAACAATCCCAATCTAAATTGCATCAACGCCTTCTTTAGCGGTAAACTAACAATTTTAGCTGGAGTGTAACATGCATACTGAAAATTTAACTTATCAATGTGGTGGGGCAACGTTAGAATCTTATGTTGCTTATGATGCCAACAAAACTGAAAAAAGACCGCTTGTTTTAATTGCGCATGCCTGGACAGGTCGTAATGAATTCGAATGTAAAAAAGCAGAAACATTAGCGGCAATGGGTTATGTCGGTGTTGCACTTGATGTTTATGGTAAAGGTGTCTTAGGTGAAGCCGTAGAAGAATGCGCTGCACTCATGCAACCCTTTATGGATGATCGACAATTATTACTCGATAGATTAAATGCTGGCATTGCTAAAGCCAAAGAAATTTCTGTAGTGGATACGTCTAAAATTGCGGTCATCGGTTTTTGTTTTGGTGGCTTAGCAGCGATCGATATTGCGCGTAGTGGTGCTGATGTAAAAGGTGTTGTTAGCTTTCACGGTTTATTTTTTCCACCAGAAAAATTACCAAAACATAAAATTAAAGCAAAAGTGTTAGCATTACATGGTTATGATGATCCGATGGCAACACCCGATCAAATGACAGCACTTGCGAGCGAATTAACCGAAGGTGGTGGTGATTGGCAAATTCATGCTTATGGCAATACAGTTCATGCGTTTACTCATCCTGATGCTAATGATGTTGAACGAGGTTGTGTTTATAGTGAAAAAGCCGATAAGCGTTCTTGGCAGGCAATGACTAATTTTTTAAACGAACTTTTTAACGGTTAAGCGTTTTTACTTGGGCTGAAATTTCATGAATAATGGCTGACAATAAAGGCGATTTTTCATGATTTTTTGGCCACACCAAGCAGACTTCAATTTTCATCGAATCAAATTCAGGATTAAGTGACGATAATTTATCTTGATGCCAAGTTAAAACAGATTCAGGAATTAAACTCCAAAGGTTAGATGAACTTAAAGCCGAAATCGCAACATTATAACTATCAAATAATAATGTATTCGGTAACGTAATATCTAATGATTGAAGGATAGGATGTGATTGACAATTTTCAATTGAATTAAATGACTTTGACGCGGCAATCGGAAATTGCTTTAACTTCGTTAATTGCTCATGCGCTTCAAACTGGAATAAAGGATGATTTTTTCTCACCGCGATATGAAGATATTCTTCGTACAAAATTTCAATATTTAAATCAGGATTACTACGTGGGCAGAGGCAAATACCAAAATCAATTTCGGCACTTAATAATTTTTCAATGACATCATGGGAGCGTAATGAAATAATTTCAGCACTTAATAAGGGATATTGATTTTGCAAAGAAATCCACGCCGGCGTCAGTAATTGCTCAGCAAAACAATGTGTCGCCGCCATTTGATAATGACCTTGCAATTCATGACTATCGTTTTGCATTGATGTTTTTAATTCATTTGCTTGAAGTAAAAGTGATTCTGCTAAAGCAACTAAACGTTTACCATCTTCTGTTAATTGGATGCGTCGACCATTTTTTACAATTAACGCGCAACCAAATTCTTCTTCAAGTGCGGTTATACTATGACTGATGGCGCTAGGTGTAATGGCAATTTCATTAGCGGCTTTACCAATATGTTGATGATTGGCAACGGCAAGAAAATATTTTAATTGATCTAATTTCATTGAATTTTATTCACGGTTATTGTTAAAAAATAATCAATTTTTTTGTGGTTCGATTTCCTTTAAGCTATTTTTCACCTGATAGTGGAGGAACTTATGATAGTTGATACAATCGAACCAACACAAATGTTACCGGCTTATGATATTCTATGCCAGTCGTTATTTAAAGACTCAGAAGATAAACTGGCTAATTTCCTCACTGCATGTGTTATTGAGCCATCTGGCATGACTAAAATTCACACCCATCCAGAACAGGAAGTGCTATATATAACAAAAGGATATGGCTTAATTCGGATTAATCACGAACAGTTTAATGTTAAACAGGGTGATGTGATTAATATTCCACTTTATTCGCGTCATCAATTACTGAATCTTTCTGATATTGATGAATTACATTGTTTATCGATTGTTGCTGATGGACCTGTCACTAAAAAAATCCCAGAGAATACATTAATTTTTAGTCCACCGCCCACGCCAAATGGTGATTTACATTTAGGTCATATTGCAGGACCTTATTTAGCAGCAGATATTTTAAGACGATTTATAAAACTAAATCAAAAGCAAGTCACGCATATCGTGGGATGCGATGATCATCAATCATATATTCAACATGTGGCTTCAAAAAAAAATAAAAGTAATCAAATGATAGTTGATTATTACCAACAAGCTATCAAAAAATCGTTTAAGCTTGCCGGTATTTCTCATGATAAATTCCATCAACCAAGTAGAGATAATAAATTTCAAGAATATGTAATTGCTTTTTTTCAACATTTATTAACGAAAAATGTAATTAGCAAAATGAATGTGAGTTTACCTTATTGTCAACACTGTGAAAAAACTTGTGTTGAAGCTCATGTTCAAGGCTTATGTCCAAATTGTTTTAGTGATATCACCGGTCATTGTTGTGAGGAGTGTGGTATGGTGGCAGATGCCATGTCAGGTGTGACACATCCTCATTGTGTCACATGCAAAAACAAGTGTGGATATAGTCAACAATCCGTTTACACCTTTTCAATACAACGTTTTAAAAAAGAATTAAGTGATTATTTAACGGAAGTCAAAAAATCAACACGCATCGAAAAATTTATCGAAACAATTTTAACGAAAGATTTAACCGATATTGCCATCACCCATCCCGGCGATTGGGGAATTCAAGTGCCTAATTTAAAGGGCCAAGTATTTAATGTTTGGTTTGAAATGGCCGCGTCATATTGCTATCACTATCAAACAGCAGATAAAGCAATTTATTTTTTTGGATTTGATAATAGCTTTTATTACACAATTTATAATCCAGCAATAATTATTGCCTCAGGGTTTCAAGATAAATTGCCTCGTGCTTTTATCAGTAATGAATTCTATCATTTAGACAATCAAAAATTTTCAACGAGTCGACATCATGCTGTTTGGGTAAAAGAAATTTTAGCGCATGGTCAAGCGGATGCTTTAAGATTTTATTTGACGATAACCAGGCCGCAATATCAAACTAAAAATTTTAATCGACAAGATTATGAATATTTGATTTCAAAAAAACTACTCACACCTTGGCAGCAATGGCTAAAACTCTTAAACACTAAAGTCACAAATGTCGAAAATTTACATTTAAAAGAAAATGAACGTGATTTCATTTTATATTTGCGTAACTGTGTTAAGCAAGCTGAAATGTATTATAGTGTTGAGTTTTTTGATTTGGAATCAATGGGTCAATTATTATTATCACTACTTTCAAGAGCGCTTTATTTTTCAACATACCACAGCAATTACACTGTCGAACTCACCGCCCTTAAAACGTTTAGTATGATAGCTCTGCCAATTATGCCGAAATCTTGCGGTGACATTTTAATGCAGTTACAAAACCAGCAACCACACTGGGAAAGTGATTTATTATTAGTTAAACCCCAAAAGTGTGACATAGTATTGAAAAAATATTTTCCTGATTTTATATTTGCAACGAATAGGGAGAAACAATGTGTCGCCAAATAAAACATTAATTATTTTGGGCGGTGGGCCGAAAGCATTGGCGGTTGCCGCCATGATGAAAGTTTATCGTCAATTAGGTATGGCAAATTCAAATGTGATTATTATTGAAAAAAATATCATTGGTGCAAATTGGTGCGGTCAATTTGGCTATACCAATGGTAAGCTCCAATTAGGGACTGCACCAGAAAAAGATATTGGATTTCCTTACTCGCATCCTAACTCAATAGTTAATGAATTAATGCAACAGTTTTCTTGGCAAACATTTTTAATTGAAAAAAAGCGATTTGCAAATTGGATCGATCGCAATAAACCTCAACCGACTCATTTGTTATGGGCAAACTACTTGCAATGGGTGGCAGATAAATTACGTGACTCTACGCGATTTATCACCGGAGAAATCATTAAGCTTGATATACTTCAACAGCATTGGTTTGTGACTTATGTTGCTAACCAACAGTCTAAGACTCTTCAAGCAGATGCATTCATGCTCACAGGTCCTGGCGAGGAAAATATTAATTTTCCAAAGCCATGCCACCCAAATATTTTATCCAGTAAAACGTTTTGGCATCATCGACATCATTTTACCCATAAAAAAATAGCGGTGATCGGTGCCGGTGAAAATGCAGCATCGGTTGTTTCCTGTTTAAAAGATGAAAATATTGATCTTATTTGTAAAGAAGGATTAATTTATTCTCGTGGCGAAAGCTATTTTGAAAATACGATTTACTCAGGGTCGAACGAATTGCAATGGCAAAATCTAACGTTAATGCAACGAGAAAATATGATTAAACGAACAGATCGGGGTGTTTTTTCATTGGCTGCTCTTCGGGAGATAAGTAATAACGAACAAATAAATATGCTCCCAGGTGAAGTAAAAAAAATTAATGTGAATGAGAAAAATAAAATTGAAATAGTAGTTACTAATGCAAATTTCAAAACAATAAAAGAATATGATTATATTATTCTTGCGATGGGTTTTAGCCAAAGTCACTTATTAACTAAATTAATGTCCGCTAGATTCATCGATAAAATAAAACAACAACATCACCTCACCACGTTCGATGATCATTCTCTGCAACATGTTATTGGAAGTCATTTACAACTAGAATCAATAACGCCCGAGCTATTTTTACCAAGCTTAGCCGGGCTGACACAAGGACCTGGATTTGCTAACTTAAGTTGTTTGGGTTTATTAGCGACTAGAATTGCAGAAAAGTTTTGTTATCAATCACAATGGGAAAAATCATGTTTATTAGCCGTTTCTTGAAGTTAAATCAACAACACGTCGATAATATTAAACTTAAGTTTCAAACGCCGATTTATATTTTTGACGAAATAGGTGTCATGTCACGTTTAACTGAAATGCAACAACTCGCTAAACATAAATATCCCAAAAGTCTTATTGCCATTTCTTACAAAACAAATCCCATTCAAGCACTATTAAAAAAATTCCATCAACAAGGTGCTTTTGCTGAAGTCGTTTCTGGTGAAGAATATGCTATTGCCAAACGTTTAAATGTTAAAGATGAAAATATCATTTTTAATGGTCCGATGAAAACAGATGATGAATTAATAACAGCAATCAAAAATAACGTCATGATAAATTGTGATCATGAAGATGAAATTAATAGAATTAAAGCATTGGCATCAGAATTAAATAAAAAAATAAATATAGGATTGCGCGTCACTTTTAAAGAATCAACTTGGCATCGATTTGGTTTTTCACCAGAAGAAATCTTCGTCATTATCGATAAATTGAACCAAAATCAATTTCTTACTATTAAAGGGTTACACTGCCATTTAGGCACAAATATCCGCGATATTAAACAGTTTAAAATGATGGCTAAAAACTTAAATGAATTTGCGTTGGAATTATATCAGAAAAAAAATATCACACTTTCTTATCTCGATGTCGGTGGTGGATTAGCCGGTATTAGTCCCACCATAGAAGAAAAACAAGATTTACCACATGAACTACCATCATTAAATGATTATCTTAATACCATAATCGGCGAACTACAACCTTATTTAACACAATGCCAGCCGACATTATTTTTTGAACCAGGCCGTACGATTTTCGAACCTTATGCAGCGCTTTTAACTGACGTCGTGGGATTGCGGCCTGCGACACCACAAGATTATCCCGGGATTATTTGTAATGCTGGATTTAATTTTTTAGCCACTGCCAATGTTTATAATTATCCCATCCATGTCGCACAAGAAAAAAAAATTAAATCAATAAATAGATTATATGGTCCCACTTGTAATCAAGCAGATCAATTACATCAACCCATAGCGCTTCCCAATCTTAAACGTGGAGATTGGATTTTATTTTATGGTGTTGGTGCTTACTGCATGAGTTTTAGTTTTTCATTTATCCGTTATCGACCAGGCGTCTTACTCTGGCAACCCGATGATCAATTTAAATTAATCAGACTCCCAGAAAATTTACAACACATCAGCCGTTTAGAGACTTGAGATAAACCGCGTAGAAAATAGCGATTTTATTAATATTTGCAATAAAACGCTTTATTTATTGTAACTATTCACCAAATTTAAGCAACAACGTAGAAACGCTGAAAAGAACAG
>CAYGUK010000029.1:0-39967 GCA_964352985.1 uncultured Legionellales bacterium | reverse complement strand
ATACTTTTGCAGGTTTAGTTTTCTTTTTCTAGTATGGGGTTTTTAAGTCGCTTACTCTTGTATCGGTAAAGGTATTGCAACACTAAGTGCGTCAACTCTTTGTGCTCGTAAGGTGTCTAGAGAAGCTTGTAACTCTTTATTACACTGTTGCAATGTTCCTAATGCACCAATTAATTCACTGTGATCTATATTTACCTTGGCTAACATACATTCAAGCGATTGTATGATAGACACTTGGGATTTAACTTTTGCTTCTAATAATTTAACATAGCTACTCTTCTTTGCTCGATAACGTTTAGCAGAATGTTTCATTCTCTCTCTTTCATTTCTATAGCGCTCTTTTGAAGGTACTTCCTCATGAGCAACTTTCTCGGCGGCTTCCCGCAACTCTGCTAAAATAACTTCACCACAATCTCGTACTTGTGGACTTTCAGATTGTCTTGGTTTTAGACGCTGACTTCTACGTCGTTTTACTTGTAGCCCATCACCAGGCTCACCAAATCCACCTTGTGAGGATGTTCGTTTTTTTTCTAGACGAGTAAAGATATCAAAAGATGAAGATGCCATTTATTATTCCTTATTATTATTCTACTTTAGAAATTACCAATAAATGAACAGGCACGAAACCCCATAAATGGGATAGTTTTCTCTTTAAGCTAAAAGTTCAGCTGTCGCCTTATTTTAATACTGTCTTGATGTCGAGTTAATGAAATTGTAGAAGCTTAAGAGCATTTTTTAGCATCTGTTTACCCCATTACAACTGCTATAATTAAATTTAAATCTATTGATTAATAATACTTATTTAGTTTAGGGACATAAACCAAAAGGTCCTGCTAAACTAAACTTGCACCTATGGTTCTATGTATATCTCATTCCTTGAGCGCTGGGTGCAATTGGCTGATATTCACCACATTTATCTTCAACGGCTGTCGCAATAGCATCACCGCCTTTCACACAAATTGCTGGAACAGTATTAAGCACACAACAAAGGCTCATTGTGCTATATAACAAACATTTATGGAGTGCTCGTTCGCATGAGCCAACGCTGCCGTCACCTAAATTGATTTTATCAATACATAGACAAGTTTTTAAAAATTCTTTATATCCTTCTAGATAGTCTTTAGCACAATTCGCTACATTTGAATTTGAATACATATTTACTCCAATAATTATTTTAATTAATTTGAGCAATATTTTAACAATATTTATTTAAAACAAATACTGTATATTCTGTGTGATTTATTAAAATAATCAAATAAAAAGTGCTACAACTAACCAATCTCATATTTGCTGATAATATTAAACAGTTAAATCTAGTTACCTCCTAGAATTATACGATTAGTCTGTTTAAACTGTTACCTATGAAAGCTTTATTATTTATTCATAACTCTTAATTCAATACCATTCTCAGTTGAGGCTACTCTACCATTATCATTATTGGCAGAATCTACTTTTGCTTTAACTTCAGCTTCGCAAGTTATATTCGCTTGTTTGGCCAATATTAGTTTCAATTGTTCCCCATTTGCTCTGAGACGGCTTACTTGACTTTTAGGATCATAACGATTTGGTTTAAACATACCAGTAAAAGCAAAAATATTACGCGGCTTAAAAAACACCTGATAACATAAAACTTTATTAATGGGCCTTTCATTATCTGCTATTAACACACCAATTGCTTTATAAAAAGTAATAAATCGCTTAAGCATCTCAGGTCGATCAACACATGATTGGCTGTATTCAATGATAGCTGATGTTATGTTTGTCTTTTGGAAACATAATCTATTGGTCATATCTTCATTTAAATTTAAAAATAGATAGAAAAAATGTGAATGTTTCAAAATTTATAAAAAAAATGCATGATGTGATGGAAGATGATAGGCTTTCTGTCACTGAAAAATATGTTGCCGTTAATTGTATTTGGTCAATGCGATCACAATTAAAGAGAAAGACATCACCCTCAAAATTACCCACGTATCAACAAATAGATGCGTTATTAACTTGGCCACGAGATTTATTATCCACTGAGGCTTGTGTTAATCTAAATATTTTAGCTCAAGAAGTTTCAGAAGATCGCGTGTATTTAGCTATAGAAGAATTACCCTTGCATCGGCAGCCGACTATGGAGAGAACATTAACACTCTAATGTCTCAAGTCAAAAACGTGACAAAATAAGGATAAAAATTATTCATTTACTTTTTGACATAAAGAATCGTTTTCAATAAAACCGATTCGCGCATTATGATCACGATGAATTACTAAGTGATAGCGATTTAGAAAAGGTAAGCCAATAATTGATTTTGATTCTGCAGGGATGCCAAATAATGATAATACAGGATGACCATATTTATTGGGTTTAAATGCAAACGCGACGTCACCTGGAAGGTGACATCCCGTTGTTGACAAATATTGTTCTGGTGTCATATTTAATAAAATAGTTTCACCAGGCTTATTCGCTCGCGGAAATTCAAATTGAAAAGTGGGTAAGCCTGCATAATCAATTTGATCTTTATTAATACAGATTTCGCGTTGCCAAAAGGCATTTGGCAATGCTTTATTTTTTTCAGAACTATTTCGTCGGATATAGTCAACTACATCTTTAAACTGATCTACAGGTAAAATAACGGCATCCGTCGTGCCCGTATCAACGATTGCTTTATTGCTAAATTCATCAAACACTGTAATTAGCTTATTGGTTTTTTTATCTTTGACTGCTAAAAATTTAATAAGATAATAATTTTTTTCGGTAATTGGCACATAATCTATCTGCTGTTCAATTAAACTCGGATCTATACCACCGAGCACTAATTTACTTTTCCCTCTGATATCGCACATTAAGATCGAAATGGTATCTTCAACTTTTTCATTTTTCACTAGTTGATCAAAATAAGGCAGCACGGGTTTGTCATTGGGATTAGCCAAATCAGGATAAGCTAAGCCTAAAATATTACCTAATTGCGCAGCATTAATATAAACAGAAAACTCGTATTGATGTTTCGCATCTTGTGACGGTAATGTAATGACATCACGATAGGCTTGTAATTTACTATTACCAAAATAATATTGAATATCATAGGGTGCATTATATTGAGTCGCTTGTTCACCAGGAAGATACGACATTTTAGGATTCCAACAATGTTGACAAGATGTATTTTTTCCCATGACATTTAAATTGGAACTGCCCGTATCAATGACAAACATTATTTTTTGTTTTTTTGATCCTAAATAAATTGGAACATTATAACTTCCTGAAGTTCGTAATAAAGAATTATACGGTTTGAATTCCATGGGTAAAATATAAAGTGTTGCAAAACTAGTGAGATTCCACCCCAAAAGAAAAATTAAAAAAATAAACCATCGACACCCATTCATATTGATTTATCCGAATATCATTTCGATTCTTTTAATTATAGACAATCAGCGATTCGGTATTTAATTTCTTTTCTTATTATATTTCAATAAGTTAAAATTCTTCATCCGATTTTGTTTAACTAACAGCTTGTTTGATAATTTGAATTTAAAAAAATTATCAAACAAGCTCTCGCAATTTTTAATGTTTTGAGTATAATCTAAATCTTGCTAACTTATTGATTTAAATATGACATTGGGGAATTTAGATGACAAAACTCGTTAAAACTGGCTATTACATTCTCATCCTTTTGATGACTTTATGTTTCTCATCGTTGGTTTTTGCTAATCAACATCAACCTGAAGATCAGATTGCACAATTTTTTAAATTATTACAGGCAAATAAAATCCAAGATGCTTATCAAGATATCTTTCAAGGTAATCAATCTGTCAAAATCAATTCGCCTAATTCTCAAACTACAATTCGTCAAATTGAATTTATTAAAAATAATTATGGCAAGATGATTGGGTTTGATTTAATTAAACATCAAGAATACGGTCATGCGTTAAGTCGTTATACTTATATTTTACGTTCAGCGCATTATCCTACCATTTGGAATTTTTATTATTATAAACCTGCGGGGCATTGGTTTTTATTAACTTTCCGCTTTAATGATCGCTTAACAGAAATGGATTAAATTTTTTCTCAAGCCTCATCGTTTCGATGGGGCTTGTTTTTATTTATTACCTATCGCTATATTCTATTCAAATAAACTTAATTGCTCTTGAAAGTCTTCTAATTGTTGTTGCCAATAACGTTCGGTATTAAACCAAGGAAAAGCGCGAGGGAAAGCCGGATCGTCATAACGTTTTGCTAGCCAAGCATTATAGTGAATCATTCGCAAGGATCGTAGCGATTCGATTAATTGTAATTCTTGATGATTAAAATGAAAAAATTCATTATAACCTTCTAACAAAATATCTAGTTGCAAGTTTTGCTGAGCTTTATCGCCAGATAAAAACATCCACAAATCTTGAATAGCAGGGCCCATTAAGCAATCATCTAAATCAACGATATGAGGCATATCATCATGCCATAAAATATTTCCTGCATGTAAATCGCCATGCAAGCGAATTTTTTTAATGTCACCAACTGCGTTGAAACGAAGGGTAATGTTTTCTAATAATTTTTCTAAAATTAAACTCAAGTTTTTTTGTAAGGTTAAAGGCATAATATTATTGTCTAGCAAATATTGATACGGCTCATCACCATAAGTAGTGACTGTTAATTCGCGACGATGTTGAAAAGATTTTAATTGGCCAAAAGCATGAAGCCGCCCAACAAACCGCCCCATCCATTCGAGATGATCTAGATTATCTAATTCGATGACACGCCCTCCCCGACAAGGAAAAACCGCGAAATAAAAACCTTCATAAAGATGCAATGAATTACCCTGCTTATCGACAATAGGTGCCACTACTGGAATTTCTTCTTGTGCTAAATCGAGGGCAAATTCATGTTCTTCGAGAATAGCTTCTTTTGTTAAGCGATTTGGTCGGTAAAATTTAGCTATAATATAGGGTTGGTTTTCTATTCCTATTTGATAGACTCTATTTTCATAACTATTTAAAGCAAGAAATCGACCATCACAACAATAACCTAATGACTCAATGGCATCTAACATCAGATCTGGCGTTAAATTTTGATATGGTGTTAAACTCTGATTAGACATATGCTTCCTTTAACAAAATACTTTTGTTACAAACTAGCAAACACTATAGCATTTCTTGATGATCAACACTAACACCTGAAAACATCTCTGAATTTTTTCAAATTTTACTTTTACTCCGTAGTTTTACGTAGAAGGTAATTAACGAATTTTTTTTCAGCTATTGTCAAAAATATTTAATGATGTTTTGTTAAGCTTGTTTTTTACAATAACATAATGAAATAAATATATGGCCTCTCCTACTCCTTTAAGTTATCAATCATCCACTCGTGGTGGATTACATTCTCAACGTCATTTCGCCACACAGGTATCTGAAAATTTTGTGTCAGAGTCGATGACTAAATCCCCCGAGTTTCGTCAAGAATGGGTAAAGCGAACAATACTTTCGCTTAGAGATCAGCACAATGCCCAAATCAAATCTTTATGGAATAGTTTACTCGCTAGTCACCCACCAATTAAATTTAAAAGAATTGCCACTACACCAGAGGGTAGGGAATTTGAAAAAGAATATCACTATACTAATAAAGAAGATTTACCAAAATTCATCCGCAATATTAGTGCCGTTTGTTCTACAGAAAGACTTGTCTTTGATCCCGTTTTATCACCCATCATCAAATTAATTGATTCATCTATCGATGTCACCATTGCGACAATGAAAAAAACCGCTGCTTGCGCTACTTTTTCAGTTTCAAATATTGGTCGCAACCTTGCATTTGCATTAGCTTATACTCGAAGTAGTTTTCGCATCGTTTTATTAAATCCTAGCGATCATAATACTATTGAATGTCAATCCACCCCACGACCAACAATAAAAGAAACCCAGCTTCGTCTAGAACCAGGTGAAAACATCATATTTTTTGTCGCAAGTTATGGTATCAGGAAACTGGCAACAACATTAGCAAAAGAACAATCCCGACTCTCTTTTAAAATTGATGACGCTTTATTAGAATACATAGGACGGATTCAGCGTCAACATCGTGGCTTTAACGTACGGAATATCTGCAGTAGTTTAATCGATCTTTGTAGAAGAAGCCCTAATGTTGGAAACACAACAATTATTTCAAGTAGCGAATCAACCATGCTTGCAGTATTTGCAGAAAAGACAACTCTTGATTTTAGAGATGTCGCTATGGAACAAAATCCTTGGGATAATATCCTTGAAGCTTTTACACCAACACTAAATTTTCACTATGAACAACGTTTAAAAGCAGAACATGATGCAGAATTAGAAGCTGAAAAAATTGAAGCCCAAAGAAAAGATTTCGAAAAATTTCAACCAGTAATAAACAATTTACTCCAAATATCAGCTAATATTAACGCAATATTAGAAGATATATCACTGAGGAACACAATCCCTTCAACATCACAACCTCGCACAAGCAATTCTTTCGGTGCTTCACATATTCTTACAACATGGATCGAATTTTTAGCTAGCAAACTAGAACAATGTTCGATAGACAATCCTGAAGATCTGAGTGATATTGCGCGTCGCTGTTTTGGTATTACTCTTATTATATCTAACAATATTCTAAATTTATCTAATATTCAATCAGGTCAAAAAACACTGCTTTTAACATTAATTGAAAGAGCTAAAAAAATATTCGCCGAACATTATCCAAGAGTGGAAATCCCAGACACAATTTATTCTAGTGGTGAACAAGAGATCAATTGGAATTATTTATTGGCGGATCGGAAATTAACTAAAACAATACAAGCAATGGATCCTCAGCAAGATCTTGTTGATGACATGTATATGTTTTGTAGTCCTACTTATTAAGCTGGAATTATTTATTTGAAAGATCTGTAACTATTAAGCATTTATGCTGAATAGTTACCCTAATAATACTGCCTAACCTGGCAAAGCCAGGCTAACGGCACTTAAGGCGATAATCGCGATTCGCCCCTTAAGAGTCCCCATCACGTAAGGAAAGTCTGTTCTTTTCAGCGTTTCTACGTTTTTACTTAAATGTGGTGTTTGATTTTTTTTCGATTAATGCTAATTAACAGAGTCCCTGGCTCGGGATTAAATAATTTCAATATTGTCGTTAGTAAAACTTTACAAAAATAAAACGAAAACTATTTCACTTGTTTTTTCTCATCATCATAATAAAGATCTTGATGATAATTTTCGAATATATTTGATTGTCGTGGATAGGTTGTCGATTGCCAATAATAATCGAGTGATTCTTGATTATTAATATCGGAGTAACGAAATAATTGCACTAAGCGCGAATGATTTTGTGATTTGTTACGAATTGATTTATGCCATAATAAACTGTGAAAAATAGTGACATCCCCAAAGTTGGGAAAAACATTTATTGGATTAAATTTTGCTAATTCATCTGCTTTGATAATACATTCAAAATGATTATTTTCATTACGTTGGCATGGCATCACCCCCATTGTATGTGAGCCCGGCCAAAAAGTGACGCCACCAATATCTTGATGTGCCTCACCCAAATTTAAATAAGCCGTTATTTGATGTGTCGATTGCATTAAATAAGGATAGTCTTGATGAATCGGTAAATTATATTTATGAAAACTATTATAAGGTAAAAATATATGTAACGTATCACTTGCCGCAGGTGTTGCTAATATCGGCTCTTCATCAAAAAGATAACTCATGAAATCGACTAATTCTTTGCGATATTTAAATTGATTCGCTGAAATTAATTTATTAGATTGTGTGCCAAGATCAGCAATAAATCTTGGGATGGTCACATCAATTTTGCCAAGTTCGGTAATTAACTCGTCTAACGATAAATTAAACTTAGCGGGTTGTTTATTTTTTTCAATTAACTGACACACTAATTTTTTTAAATCATCGATATATTGATTAAATAGATTATCTTTCGCCGCCAATTTTGGAAAATATAAAATACCCGTTTCATTAAAAATATTTTTTAATTGTTCTTTTTGCTGGTTTAAAAATTGAAAATCAATATTCTCAAATATAAAAGTTTTCATCTCTAATTTTCCTAATGAACACTCGACTAATGCATTCTTATGCGATAATCATGTGAGCTTTGCGACGTACAGATTTCTTAACACCTACCCTAAAAGTATAAGCATAAATAAGCATTTTTGTATTAAATCAGAGTGTGTAATTTGCTACAATTTTGAATTAAATTATTTTTTATTGTCGTAACATTCAGTTATCTCAATAAGCACCAGATAAATACCCCCATAAAGTACTGTATAATTACTTGGTTTTTTAACAATTTAATAAAAAATTTCAATGATAAGTTGCTGAATTAAATAAAAGTCCGACAAATAGTGCATAAAATTCTCTATTTTTGGTAGTTTAAATATTGCATCGACCCCGCTATAATCGCTATCCTTAATTAATATTATTAAATCAACCTATGAAAATATTTAGTAAATTACTTCCTTTAATTCTCGTTTTTATTTTTCTGCAGCAGGTAAACGCAGATCCATTACAAATAACACTTAATCCTATGGTCCAAGAAGTTAATCAAGTTTTGTCAAAAGAACATTACACACGTTATATTTTAGGTGGCCAAGTTTTTAATGTGAAGAAAGGCGTATTTTTAGTTGATTGTTCGAGTTATGTGAGTCATTTACTTAAACGTGTTGAACCAAATGCCTATCAACAGTTAGTGGAATTTGCTGGCACTGAAACACCTAACTCACTCGATTTTTATAATTTCTTTAAAAAATTATCACTTAATAATGATAGTGATTATTGGCAACCAATCAACAAAGTTAAAAATTTAAAACCTGGTGATATTATCGTTTTTCGTTACAAACATTTACGTCGTCGTATAGCAGGACATGTCATGGTTGTCATGAAAAAACCCAAAGCAATGCCGAATAAACCACATAGTTATGTTGTTCGAGTTTCAGATTCTTCACCTTTTCGTCACACGAATGATACCCGCCATCATTCTGGCATAGGTGCAGGTAGCATGGTGTTATACACAAATAGTGATGGCAAACCGTTATCTTATTCATGGAAATTAAACATGGGTCGTGAAAATACCATGTTGATTGATTTAGGTCGACCAATCACAACTTAGTCATTTAAATCTTCTTGAGTTATGGCATAACGGTTATGATCGCACCATTTATTATCGACAAATAAATAATTCGGTGAAAAACCTTCTAAACGAAAACCACAGCGTTCAACTAATGCAATTGATGCGCGATTTTTGGGTTGAATATTGGCTTCTAAGCGATGTAAATTAAATTCGTTAAATGCTTTGGCAATGACTAAGTTTAATCCTTCTATCATGATCCCACGCCGAGAAAATTCTTGCACAGCATAAAATCCTAAAAATGCATTTTGAAAAAAACCACGCACGATTTCACTGACGTTAATTACTCCTGCTATTTTTTGTTGGTGTAAAACTAAAAAACTATAATGTTTATCATCTTCATATTTTTTTACATGTTGCAGAAAAGCTTGCTTAGTACAGGGTGGTTGAACCCAAGGATGATGAAACGTTTTACTATGATTCATGGCTGATAAAAATTCAGCTTCATCTTGTATTGAGACTTCTCGGATTAAAATAGCATTCATGATAGGTTAATTATAAAAATTATCACTGGCATTTACAAATTAATATAAACACCAGTGATTTGAGGCACTGGTTTTACCATTTCTCACAATAATATTGGCCATGTTCAAAACATTGGCAAGAAACGATTTGTTTAGGATTTGCGATATTTTTAATTTGATACATCATATCGCCTTCACCTTCTTTGGCTGCTGAATCATCGATACAGCTATATTGAAAACTAATATGATTCGTCACAGCTGTATTTAATTTACAGTTATCTTGATCGTTACCGAAACCACATTGATTCGCTACTTGATCACAAATAGTTTGTGCTTGTGTTGGATCAATATTTTTAGTGATCATATTACACTGAACTGCCATGGCAGATAGACTTAAAAAACATGCAGCCAAAATGATAGTACATTTTTTAAACATAATTATCTCCTTCTCTATTTTTTTGGGGTGAGTAAAAAGGGAATGGATGATAAAGCAGTTTATTGAAAATTGCCAGTTCGATTCACTTATATTATTTACTGCCTGTCATTAACGAAAAATGATCGTCTGTTAATGCCAATCAACATGACCTTGATTAATTTCATGTGGACTTGCTGATCGCACATCAATGACTTCTACGACAAAGTGTAAACGTTTACCCGCTAAAGGATGATTCGTATCGAATGTAACCGTTGTAGTATCTACTGCCATGACAGTGAATGAGGTAAAGCCTGATTTTGTTTCTAAATGAACTTGCATGCCAGGCTCGAGTGTTGGTGGAAAATGTTGGCGTGGTAATTTCATCACGGCATTATCTTGATGTTCACCATACGCTTGACCTGCTTCAAGAACAATACTTTCAGTAAATCCGACTTCTTGATTCTCCAAGGTGTGTTCAACATTTTGTAAAATATTGCCATAACCGTGAAGATAGGATAATGGTTTTCCACCTTCATTACTGGCTAAAACATCACCTTCATCATCGGTAATGGTATATTGAATTGTGACCACTTTATCTTTACTGATTTTCATTGATGAAACATTTCCTTTTAACTTTCGCAAAATTCTAATTGTTTACGCTGTTTTTTGGGTGACGGTTTTTTTTTAATATTAGTCACGCCCTTTTTTTTTAACTTTTTTTGTAAAATAGGTTTTAAAAATCGCGCGGTATGAGATTTATTATTTTCAATAATATCTTCTGGCACACCTTCAACAACAATTTCTCCCCCAAGATCGCCACCTTCTGGACCGAGATCGATAATCCAATCAGCCGTTTTAATCACATCTAAATTATGTTCAATCACGATAACGGTATTTCCATTATCGCGAAGTCGATGTAACACTTTTAATAATTGTTCAACATCATAAAAATGTAACCCTGTTGTGGGTTCATCTAAAATATAAAGTGTGTTACCCGTATCACGACGTGATAATTCTTTTGCAAGTTTTATGCGTTGCGCTTCGCCACCGGATAGGGTTGTCGCTGATTGTCCGAGTGTAATATAAGATAAACCGACATCAATTAATGTTTGGCATTTTCTTGCAATAACGGGTACAGCGTCAAAAAATTCTCGTGCTTCTTCGACCGTCATGCCTAACACTTGATTAATGTTTTTTCCTTTATATTTAATATCGAGTGTTTCTCGATTATAACGTTTGGCTTGACACACATCACAGGGCACATACATATCAGCTAGAAAATGCATTTCGACTTTAATCATGCCATCGCCTTGGCATGCTTCACAACGCCCGCCTTTGACATTAAAACTAAATCTGCCTGGTTTATAACCTCTAGAACGGGATTCTTGTGTGCCGGAAAATAATTCTCTAATGGGTGTGAACATACCCGTATAAGTTGCAGCATTTGAACGCGGTGTTCGACCAATCGGGTTTTGATTAATATCGACTACTTTATCTAATAATTCCATACCACTAATCGCTTGGTATTGGGGTTTTTCCAATGTCATGGCTTTATTCAGTTGGCGTGCGGCAATAGGATATAATGTATCATTGATTAAACTGGATTTACCTGAACCCGAAACGCCGGTGACACAAACCATCAAGCCAAGTGGAATATTCACTGTGATATTTTTTAAATTATTACACGTTGCACCTTTTAAACTAATTTGTCTTGAGGTGTCACACTTTACTCGATTTTCTGGAATGGCAATGCCACGTTTACCTGATAAATATTGTCCCGTTAAGGAGTGAGATGCTTTCATGATTTTTTCGGGTGTGCCTTCTGCCACAACTTCACCACCATGAACACCCGCACCCGGTCCAATATCCACAACATAATCGGCTGTTTTAATCGCATCTTCATCATGCTCAACGACAATCACGGTATTACCTAAATCACGTAAATGCGTTAAGGTTAAAAGTAATCGTTCATTATCTCTTTGATGTAAACCAATTGAAGGTTCATCTAAAATATACATAACACCAACGAGGCCTGAACCAATTTGACTCGCTAAGCGAATTCGTTGTGCTTCGCCGCCTGATAAAGTTTCTGCGCTACGATCAAGTGAGAGATAATCTAAACCAACATTCACTAAAAATTTTAAGCGTTCTTTAATTTCTTTAACAATTCGTTCTGCGATTTGTCCGCGATGACCGGTTAATTTCAATTCTTCAAATAATTGATGTGAATTCGCTACAGACATCGAGCAAATTGCGGGTAAATTATATTTATCAATAGTGACGTGACGCGCAGCCTGACGTAATCTCGTACCCTGACAAGATTGACACACATTCGTCGCGATATATTTATTGAGTTCTTCACGGACGCTGTTTGATTCGGTTTCTGCGTAACGTCTTTGCATATTGGGGATCACACCTTCAAACGGATGTTTTCGTTTAAAGACATCACCGCGATCATTTACATATTTAAAATTAATATTTTCATCACCACTGCCGTATAAAATAATATCTTGAATGCGTTTAGTTAATTTATTAAATTTTGTATCGAGGCTAAATTTATAATGTGTGGCTAATGATTTTAGCATGTGATAATAATAAATATTTCGTTTATCCCAACCACGAACAGCACCACAGGATAAGGCTAAATCAGGATCGGAAACGACTCTATCAACATCAAAATATTGTTCTACCCCTAACCCATCACACTTTTGGCAAGCGCCTGCTGGATTATTAAATGAAAATAATCGGGGCTCTAATTCTTGCAATGAGTAACCACATTTGGGACAGGCAAATTTTGCCGAAAAAATAATATCGCGTTTTTTACCTTCCATGTAAGCAACTTTGGCGATACCGTCAGTTAAAGCGATAGCCGTTTCAAATGATTCACTTAAACGAAGCGTTAAATCAGGTCGCACTTTTACTCGATCGATAACGACTTCGATGGTATGTTTGCGGCGTAAATCTAAACTTGGTGGTTCATCTAATTCGTAAACAGTGCCATCAATTCTAGCGCGAACAAAACCTTGCGCGCGTAATTCCTGAATTAATTGCACATGCTCGCCCTTACGTCCTTCAACGACTGGGGCAAGCAACATAATTTTACTGCCTTCAGGTAAACTTAAAACATGATCAACCATTTGACTAATTGTTTGCGCTTCTAAAATTACGCCATGTTCTGGACAGCGAGGTTGCCCAACTCGCGCGAACAATAATCTTAAATAGTCATGGATCTCAGTGATGGTGCCAACCGTTGATCGTGGATTATGTGATGTGGATTTTTGTTCGATTGAAATAGCCGGTGATAAACCTTCGATGTAATCAACATCTGGTTTTTCCATCATCGATAAAAATTGTCTCGCATAAGCGGATAATGATTCAACATATCGGCGTTGACCTTCAGCATAGAGCGTATCGAAAGCAAGCGAAGATTTTCCTGAGCCTGATAAACCAGTGATCACAATTAATTTATCACGAGGTAGGATCAGTTCCACATTTTTTAAATTATGTGTTCTCGCCCCTTTGATATGAATTTTATCCATGCTGCTGACCTATTTTTTTGAGACCTTGCAGTATACTTGAAACCTTTAAAAAAGCGAGGGTCGCCCCTGGTTTTGCGTGAGCCTGTTTATTGAATTGCAAAGTCAGCCATCGTACTAAAGCGTCGCATTGACTGCTTAAAAACTCCCATTTTAAAGTGTAAATGGTATATACTAGCCAACTTTAGCAACTGGGATGATTTCCCTCCAATTATCAAGCACTTTTAATACTATGAATAACGCAAGCATTACTAATTCTGAAAAACGTGCCACTTTTGGTGTCGCCTTAATTTTTGCCTTTCGCATGTTAGGGCTCTTTATGATTTTGCCCGTATTTGCGATATATGTACATAATAATATTGCTGATGGTACCCCATTTTTAACAGGTTTAGCGTTGGGAATTTATGGTTTAACACAATGCTTATTGCAAATTCCCTTTGGCATGTTGTCTGATCATTTAGGTCGTAAACGTATTATTTGTCTTGGCCTCGCCTTGTTTGCCATGGGCAGTGTCGTGTGCGCGCTTTCTCATACCATACTCGGATTAATTTTAGGACGTGCGTTGCAAGGTGCCGGCGCCATTGGTAGTGCGTCGCTTGCTTTAATCGCGGATCTCACCAAAGAAGAAAATCGAACAAAAGCCATGGCGATTGTGGGCATGACGATTGGTGTGGCATTTTCTATTGCTTTTATTGTTGGGCCGATTTTAAATTCATTAATTGGCGTGCCCGGTATTTTTTGGTTAACGGCTATTTTTGCTTTTGTTGGAATTGCGATTTTAGCAAAAATGATTCCCTTTCCTAAAAAATCAGTGTTTCATCGTGATACAGAAATGTCTGTTAACATGTTAAAACCCATTTTGCAAAATCGTGAATTATTGCGTTTAGATTTTGGTATTTTTTCATTACATGCTATGTTAACTGCAACGTTTCTTGCTGTGCCCATTACATTGCAAAAAATTACAGGTGTGCAAGAAGCACATCAGTGGATGATTTATCTGCCTGTTATCGTGTTGGCCTTTTTCGCCATGGTCCCTTTCATTATTATTGCTGAGAAAAAACGTAAAATGAAAACGGTATTTTCTGGCGCCGTATTAGCATTAGTCATTGCGCAATTAGGTTTATTTATTTTTCAGCACTTCGTTATTTTAGTTGGCATTAGTTTATTTATTTTCTTTACTGCTTTTTCATTACTCGAAGCCTCACTGCCTTCGTTAATATCTAAAATTGCGCCAACCACAAGCAAAGGTACGGCCATGGGCATTTACTCTAGTTCACAATTTTTAGGTATATTTATTGGTGGTGTAGTTGGCGGTTTAGTCTCAGCTCATTTTGGCAGTGCCGATGTTTATATGTTTGGTGCTGTCTTAGCCTTAATCTGGTGGGGTTTAGCACGCACCATGCAAAAGCCACCTCATTTCGGCACACACATGATCAATGTGGGACAAATGACGGAACTTAAAGCTCGCATGATCACCGACTTATTATTATCAGCACCCGGCGTGCATGAAGCTGTGGTGATGATTGATGATGGTATTGCTTATCTCAAAGTGGATAATCAAGTTGTGAATAAAGATGATTTATTGCATTTAGTAAATCAGGAAGTGACAATAGAAAGTTGATATTAGTTTATAGGAGCTCTTCATGGCTAGAGGAATTAACAAAGTAATCTTAATTGGTAATTTAGGATCCGATCCAGAAGTTCGTTACATGCCAAATGGCAATGCCGTAACAACGCTGAGTGTCGCCACTTCAGATTCTTGGAAAGATAAAAATACAGGTGAACAACAAGATCGCACAGAGTGGCATCGTGTAGTATTTTTTAATCGCCTTGCAGAAATTGCGGGTGAATATTTGAAAAAAGGATCGAAAGTTTATATCGAAGGTTCAATCCGTACTCGTAAATGGCAAGATAAAAATGGCACGGATCGTTATACCACTGAAATCGTCGGTGCAGAAATGCAAATGCTCGATGCTAAAGGGGGTATGGGCGGCAGCAGTGCGCCAATGCCTGATCATCACTCAGCAAATCAATCATCAAGCGCAATGCCAGAAGCAGAAGCGATGGGACATGATGAATTTGATGATGATATCCCGTTTTAAAGCGTGACTCATTACTGAAAAAAGCCGGTATTTCCGGCTTTTTTTATCTCTTACAAACCGGATGTTTATATACCGCTAACGCTGCCATCAACATAAAAATTGCACCAATTACAATTAGCCAACGGATCCCAATAGTTGTAATAAAGTTCGGTGTTAATCCAGAAAGCGCCCAAGCACAGGCCATCATCGAAGTGGACACCCCCATTACCCAACCTTGTTCATAAGATTTAACCGCATCAGAAAATAACGTCAGTAACAAGGTATAACCCATGATATAGAACACAGCAATGGGAATCGTGAATAACCAAATCAACCATGGAGAATAAGAACGACTCACCAACAGTAAAGCTAATCCTGCAATAACAAAACCAATTGTTGCAGTCTGTTTAACGCCAAATTTTTTAATCATCACTTGGTATAACCAAGACATGCCAATAATATAACTCACTCCAACAAAAGCATTAAAGCTACCCACTTGCCAAGCAAAATAATGATACTGTTGTTGAAATAAAATAATGATCAACTGATAAAAAATACTAAATCCTAATTGCATACTTAATGCAGCGAAGGTAATTAATCTAACATCAGGACGACGAAAAGCTTGTACAAAAATAGTGATAAATCGACTTAATATAATTTGTTTTTTTTGACGCTTTATTGCTTTTTCATGGAATCCAAATGCTAACCACAAAAAAGTTAATAAACATAACACAACAGAAATATAAAAAGGCATTGCGTAATTAAAGCCAAACCAAAGTTGGTGATCGGATGTTATCCCACCAATTAAAGGACCAATGATATTGCCAACTGTAATCGTAATAGAAATTAATTTCATATTACGCGCTTTAGTTTGAGAAGTGCTGCGTTCGGCCACTACGGCTTGAGCAATAGGTTGATTCGCCGCCATCAATCCATTTAACGCACGGCCCACTAAAATGAATGAGAGGCTAAGATAAGTGACCCCTAATCCCATTAGTAAAAAACTCAACAACATGCCGGCCACACAAACTAACAACATGCGTTTACGACCAAAGAAATCAGATAAATCTCCCATTAAAGTTGCACCTAAAAACATAAATAGAGGAAATAATAAATATCCGAGGGATAAATAGAAATGACGTAAATCAACAGAGATATCCGCGCTGACTATCGACAAATGAGCATTAGTGAACATTGCTGACATGACTGGATAAACCAGTGCAAAGGCAAAAGCATCGATTATCATAGCAAGTAACATGGGCATGAGGCTTATCACACTGAGTTTTTTTAATTTTGGGGTATTAGTGTTACTCATAACTTAATTGTCTCTTTTTTATATGATTATTGATAATATGAAATTAAATACAGCTTTCAGAGGTCGTAAAAAACTTATTGAGTTATATTATAATGTTAACTGCTTGGAGGACAAAGCTGAATATTGAAAAATTTAATTGTGAAATCTGAAAAAATAAAAAATGACTTAATGAAATGTTAGCATTTCGTTAAGTTTTGTGAAAAGTTGACTGTTAATAATTTCTGTCTTGCTCTTAGATAGAGATAAACAATCTAAACCTGAATGAGTAGTATAGTTCTCAAACAAGTTAAATATTATTAGTGTAGAAAAATGTTATGAGGCTGCGAGTGTAAGTTTTGATTGCTCACCTTCTTCTGTGATTGATTTTTCACCCACGTTAAAATAACTTGCGTCTTTAAAGTGTGAATAAACTTCTTGGGTAAAACTATCACGATACTTCTTTTTAGAATCACTCGCCAGATGACCTATTTTTTTGACAAAATCTAAAAACTTCAAAAACTGATCCGTTGTTAATGTTTCAATGTTTAATTTTTGATATTCCATCATAATCTTTTTTATATTTGATGGCACACCGATTGTATTCTTTGCAAGATTTTTCCAGAATTTCATATGATCAGTATTTTTTAAATCAAGTTTAAAATTATTTATTATTTTTATTAGTTCATCACGGCACGCATCATCACTCAATTGAAAATTACAATGGCTGTTAGCATATTTCAAGACTGTTTCATAACGCTCTGCTGAAAATTCAACGACATCTCTCATTTGAGATATATATTGATAAACTTCAAATGGAGAGTATTGTTTACCAAATAAATCTTTAGAATACTTGTATAAAAAACACCACATCACTAAGAAACTTCTTCCGACACCTGCTTTGCAATGAACGTATAATGGATTTTTATCATCAATGACATGTTTTTTTAGTTTATTAACCTCTGAATCTATATCAGCTAAACTGACTTCACATGTAGTATCTAAAATGGGTAAAATTGAGAAAGTAATATTTTCGAAAGATGGATCTTCGGTTTTAATTTTTATCAAATCATCACATGATAAATCTTGTTGAACAGTCTCTACCTTACTATAATTTCCTGGACCATAGACACCAAGTCGAGACACACCAAGTCTATATTCACCAGGTTGCATTAAACTTAAAATTCGAAGATTTTGAATTTCTGCTAAATTGGCGACTCTAAAATTCCTTGCGATCTCTTTTTGATTACCTTCTCTTGGCATTTGCCCTAATACTATCGCGCCATGGTTTTCTGTAGTTTTGACAATAACATCGCAAACAGATCTTCTCCGCGTAAGATAATATGAGCTATAAAAATAAAACGTTTTACAAAATGATAATTGATGATCAGCCTTAACCGGCTGAAGTACTTTTTTTCTTTTTTCCATTACAATCCCCTATTAATATTATTTTTTTGCTGTGCTGTTTGGGATTAATTCAAATGTTATTTTAATCTTTATTATAATCGAGTGTTGTAAGTAATATTCAGTAAGTAATATCAGTAATATTATAATTAAATAGCAAGTATAAACTTAAAAACACCCGGTATTAGTCAGAATAAATACCTTAAAACTGTCATAACATTTTATCTTTAGTATTAAATCTGTTGTGATTTTGACTACAGAAAAAATCATCAGATTCTACGGATACAAGAATAGAGACATCAATCTATACTCATTATAAGCACAATTATTAATTTAAAACGGTAAAAATCATTTAGATCATTTTGCCACATTAAGTATTAGCTATATTTTTACTGAGTTAAATATACTTAGAATTTTTTTAAAGTATTCACTAAAAATGCATGTCGTTACTTCTGTGGTCTATAATAATGGATCTATCTATCTTGTGGGTCATTAGAAATGAAACTATTCGACATCTTCACCGAAAAAAACCTTTTTATTATAGTACTATCTACTCTTGTTTTTCTTGTGTTTTTCAAACCAATTGTTAGTTTTTCTGCTGATCACAATCAGCTCTCTAAATTACCTGAGAAAATTCTAAGTTATAAAGTAGGAGATGGTGAACTTCGTATAAATGACTTAAGCATAGAAGTTCCAGATAAGTTTAATAAAAAACAAAACAACCAAGTTATCGCAAAAAATATTATTCTCAATTCCTCAATTGAAAATAAAAATAATAGTTATCAAATACGATTTTCCATTCATATCGATCGAATCGAAGTGGTCAAGGGTTTTATGGATAAGTTTGGTCCGATCGATATCGCTTTTTCATTATCAGATTTAAATCAACAACAATATCAACATACCCTCAGAAAAATATCTCAGTATAAGACTTTTGATCATCTCGCTAACTATCGATTTGGTGGCATGCTGTTTCCTAGTTTAATTTTTTCGGATCTAAAACAATTAATTGCTAATGGCGGGAAATTAAACATTGAAAAATTCAGTGTGAAAAATTCTTTTGTCACAGCTGATTTAACTGCATCATTAAATTATCAACATAATTCTCAATATCAAGTGAATCAAGGTCACACAAACATCAATATTATTCACTATGAAACAATGGATAAGTGTTTGGCAATAAATAATGGTGTTTATGTCACAGATAGTAAAATCAATGACAATAAAGCTCAAGTTGCTACTACTATCAAACTTAATCATTTGAGAGCATATTGTTACAACTACGATAACGTTGATATTGCTTATTCAGTAAATAACATTCCACTTTATAAAAGTGGCGAAAATAAGATATATAAATTGTTTAATGGCAAAATGAATTTTTCTCATATCGATAAAAGACAATATAAATTTCTGCCTGGATTTAATATTCAGTTATCCAAATTTATCATTGCAAATAAAGATCAAAAAATTATCGCGCAAGGCATTTTAGAAATTACTAATCCGAAAACACCTATTCTAAATTTAAGAGATATTATAAATGCATTGAAGTCAGAAGTTACAATCAATGGATCAGAAAAATTATTTCACGATGTGATTTTATATTACCAAGCGGTGAAATTAAATCCTTTACTTCGGCATTTAAAAAAAGATGAAGCCAATAAAATGATTGATGGTTTGTCTAACCAAATTTATAGCAATTTAAAACAACTTTCTAAAGATAGGTTAATTACATTAAATGACACGCAGTTTTCTACAAAGATAACTATCGAGCATGCCAATATGTATATGAATAAAGTTGATTTAAGCCACTATCAGTGGAAATTTACTACTAGACAGCCTATTCCACAAAGTGATAATAAAGTTTCAAATAAGGTGTCTTCGCCTAGTAAATTGGAAACTGTCATCTCAGCGAATCATTTCAAATTAATCAAATTCATTGGCTTGGCATTATTAGTTATTTTATTTTTAGTCTTGTTGATTTATAAAAAATCACATCAAAAAAAATAAATATAATAATACATTGATTTTTTAAACCCCAAAAAAAGAAAGGCCGGGTAGTGACTCCCGGCTAGTACTTTTGGGTAACGTAAGAGATATAACGATACAGCCCATGCAGACGTTCGACTTGAAAATACATCGTATCCCTGCGATGCTAAATCCATATACAATACACTTCATTGTTAAGTTTCACATTCAGTGCCATTGCAATATAAATATCGGCCTCTATTAAAAAACCTTTAGGAAAAATGTGACATTTTTTAAAATTTTTTAACTAATTGAAAATTAGTATGATTCATCGCTGGAATTCACGCCAATATTGTTCATTCATCGAAGGATCAATGGTTTGCAAAAACTGTTTCATATAGTTTATTTTGGTAGCTAATCGATTATCACCTTCAGCAATCCATTTTTCTGCCATTTTATATTCAGAGGGAATGAAAAGCGTGGCAAATATTTCTGCTTTATCTTCTTCTAATCCTGACGTTGAATATAGATTAACGAATCCAGGCTGTGGATGATTATAAGTATAAGCATTACCGCCTCTCATAAAACGCCCACCCTTACCATATTGAAAATCTGGAGAATTTAGTTTTGCCCAATTAGGATCTTTATAATAGCCCGAACCATTTTTTTCTTGTTCGACCATATGATAAAGCTCATGATGAATAACGTGTTGTTGATAAATAGCATTGTGAGCACCTCGCTCAAAATCATAATATAAATATTCTACATAATAATCTGGCACAGCTGCTCGCCGTTGTCCTGAAATAGATAAATCTTTCACAAAGATAACACCTTTTAATTTAATATTATGAATAAATTTTACAGGGTATTTATTAAATTCTTTTTGAAATAATTTTAGGTATTTCAACAAACTAGGATAATCTTTTTTACTGGCAAATTGATAATGTAACGCATTCCAACTTTTTTTAGGTCCAGTTGTATAACTAAATTCAATATTATATTTTTTATGTAATTGTTGTAAAACAGTCTCAATTTGTTGAGAATCATTTGCCAATATGATACTGGGTAATAATATGGATATAAAAAAGATACTTTTTAGTAATAACTTTATCATTGTTCAGTTACCTTAAAAAATTTAAGAAATGGTTGTCACATAAAGCGCAGCACCCAAAGACCAATCTAACTCATGCCCATTAATATTATTGGTGACAATAAATTGATGGGTATGTTGATTAAAACCATAGCCATTAACCAACAAATCGGCAATATAAACACCATCAAAACAAATATTTTTTAAAAAGTGCTTGCTAGTGTGTTCGAAGCTATCTTTTAATTCTTTCCACTGTAACTTACAATTTTTTTCAGTTAAATATAATAGAGTCGATGGAAAAGGTACATGAAGTATATTGTAAAATTTCATCAAAGGATAAAATTTATCGACTAAATAAAACTGCATATTTTTTGGTATTGGTGGCACAATATTTTTAACATCATTGCGTAATAATAATTGCTCGATTTGTTGATGGCATTTTTCAATGTTAAAACGGCCTTTTACACTATCTTTAATTTTTTTATTAATTGGCGTGCAATAAATAAATTGTGTATCACGACGAACTTTTTTTATACCTAAACCTAAAAAGCTTGTGCTAAATAAATTATATTTTTTACGATTTATTGAAACTGTTAAATTTTGATTTTCTATTGCTGTTGGCACAAAGGCAATTTGTGAAGAAGCACCGCCCAACTCGACAATACCAAAAGTGGGCTGATTGGTTTGTATGGTTTTTTTATAGTAATTAACAGCTAACCAAGTAAATAAACCTTCATCACGTCCTGAAATTGTTTTCAATGCTTTAATGGTAAAGTCTGTATTTTTTTCAATAGCCTTTTTTATTTGTGAATAAATATTTTGTTGTTGTTCATCCGATAAAAAACGCATACCTGCAGTCGCAAACAAATATAAAGGTACTTTTTTAGCATGATAATGATTTAATATTTTTTTAGCGTTAAGCAATAAAGGAATTAAGGTATTTGCTGCTTGATTTGGCATCTCAACAAAATTAGCGATACCAGGTTTAGTCTTTTTCAAAAAGATTTCACTAAAATGGGGGTAGAGCGTATTAGCATCTTTAGCATAGGTAAATAAATGTAATCGCGAGCCACTACTTCCCGCATCAATAATAATTAAATATTGACTATTTGCACAAATCCATAAAGGAAATAGTAACAATATAGTCATTATTATTTTTTTATGATTTAATAACATCCCTGATACTCCTTACTGTCCTTTAATTCGAATTATACCTCGATTGAATTTTTTTTGTAGAAATCTCTTGTATATTTTACGGGAAATAAATGCTTTAGTTGGTATAAATTTTTTTCAGGTAGTGTAATTGAGAATTTCATGATTAATGTTTGAATTCAAACTTAAGGAGACATAACTGGATTTTTTCTGATTTCCCGATTAAAATACCTACATCATAAATTGCCGAAAAATAAGTTATGAACTCAGATAAAACTTTAACGCCAACAGAATGGCAACAACGTTATAAAAATCACGATACGCCATGGGCTGCGCATGAATTATTAAATCAAGTTATCGAAAGTGTTAAACTTAATCTACCAGTTGCTACAAAAATTTTAGAAATTGGTACTGGGTTTGGTTACGAAGCATCTGAGCTAGCTAGCTCAGGTTTTAAAGTTCATGCCATAGATATTGCCGATGAAGCGATTAAAAAAGCAAATACGACGCATCAACACGACAATTTATTTTTTCAACAAGCAAATTTTTTCGATGAAGAATTCGCACCTAAGGATATTTCCGCTATTGTTGACATCATGGTGTTGCATACACAAAAAACATTACCTGAGAGATTATTATTCACTGAAAAACTCGCAAATTTATTAAAGCATGGTCAATATTGGTTTCATGTATCAATTAAAAAACCAGATAGTGATGTAATTTCTGCTCATGAAAATGTTGATCCACCTCCTGGATTATCAATTGAAGAGCTAACGCTTTGTACGAATGCTTTTTTTAGCTTGGAAGATCAACAACAAATTGGTTATCAAATTATGCGTAATGGTAGGCTGATATTATTTCCGGCTTGGTTTTGTTTGTTTATGAAGAGATGATTTTTTTATCTTAGTTTAAAAGGCTTGGTCATTTTCAAATTTTCTTTAATTGCCAAATAGGATTTTGGCTTCCAAAACTGCCATTTAAGTTTATATTTACCGAAAGTAAAAATCATAGCAGTCACTTTACAAACATTTCTAAACCATCTGAACAGAGCAAAATCACGATGTTTATGTATAGTTGATTTTTTATCTTGCATTAATTGACTACAGTGTTCATGATGCTTTTTTATTAGCCTAAGTTTTTCATTCAGCTTGCCATTTTGTTTATATATATCTTTATCCTTTAATATTTTATTTGCTTTCTCAATTTCTCCTTTCTTGAGTTTAGCTATATTTAAATCTTCTTTATCCAAACCTTCTATATATTGTTCATTATTCGTAGCTATTCAGCATAAATGCTGAATAGCTACCCTGATAATACTGCCTACCCCGGCAAAGCCAGGCTAACGGCACTTAAGGGGATAATCGCGATTCTCCCCTTAAGAATCCCCATCGCGTGAGGAAAGTCTGTTCTTTTCAGCGTTTCTACGTTTTTGCTTAAATTTGGTGAATAGTTACCATTATTCTTTATTAGTCGCTGAATAACATCATCAATCAACCTTTCTTGTTCTTTTATTTGTTCTTGTTCTTTTATTTGTTGTTTATATGTTTCTTCAGAATAGTTTTCATTATTTAAATTTTTTAAAAGCAAGGCGAAAGGTATCTCACAAAAATCACAAATGAATTGACATTGCGTATGATTAAACATGAGGGATTTTAAATCTTCTTCAGGATAATCTGTTTCAAATTTAACAACAATTTTTACAACTTCCTTTCTACTTAAAAAAGATGTTTCGGCTAAAATTTTTAAAAATTTTATACCATTCAAAATTTCACTGAATTTTTTAAGCGATATAGCATATTTCTTATTTATATGCTCTTCATTTTTAAATCTCTCTGCTAAATTCAAGATAGGAAACAATAATAAATTAATAGCTTTTTCAAACACTAAAATATAACTTAAAAAACCCGAGATGTTTTTTTTGTTTTTAAAAATCGGGCCTAATTTTGCTGCATAATTAATCAACTCATCATTCTTGTCTTTACCCGAATTATCTTTTAAGCAATTATAAAACTTCTGGAATAATTTTAATAAATCTTGGATTTCATTTTTTTGAAATGCATCAATAAACTCATCAATGATTTGGTTAACATCATCGGGTATTTTTTCGAGAATATCAGCTTGAGGCATATTGAACCTCTTTTCTTTTTTATGCTTATAACTTACATTTTACTACTATGGCATAAAATAAATATCTCAATGATTATGTCATTTTTGTGGGATTTTTAATCTATTTTGTTATCTGTTATCTTTTCGCTCTTAAATTAAACAAATACTGATAGCCCAAATAATATTATTAGCTCTCTGCAATAAAACAGGTGATAGCTCAAAAATTAATACTCCGTTATTTCTTAACATAATCAACATTTTTTATTTTAATTAATTACAAAAAATAAGTATCTAGAAAATAAGACAAACAAAAACTCTAATTTTAAAAATTATCTTTATTTTCTATTATTCGAATTTTAACCATCACTATTTTCACCGTGATCTTAAACCTTTTGCCTGATATGATGCTCCACTCAAATTAATAATTAGTAAATGAGGTTATAATGAAAAAATTATTTTATACTGTCGCATCTTTAATTTTATTCCCTAGTATTGTTTTAGCAGAACCCTGCGCAATGAATAGCAGTTGTAGCTATAAAATAAATCCCAGTACAAATCGAACAATTGTTTCAGAAAATATCACTCCGGGTACTTATTATTGCTACGTGCAAAGTGACAAACCCGATGGCGAAGTTAAACGCTTAACAATACAAAACATCGTGCCTTCATCTGGTATTACAGTAACAAATTCAAAAGATTTATCTGCTAATCCTTTTTTAACCATTAAAGCAACGACTAAAGGTACTGTCAGTTATCAAATTTACAATAACTGGTTTTTACCCGTGCAGGTTTCTTATATTTGCCACTAAGGTAAATCTTTTTGTAAAGAAAACACGACGAGATCACTCGCGTCGTGTTTTTTTAATGAATGTGAATTTCTCGTATTAAAATACTAAGGATTTAATTGTCTGATTTGCCAGGCTGCCTGTGATAACAGGTATTGAAAACGATAACTTAATCGATGCTCGCCACCTTGCCAAAACTCAAATTCATTGGGTTTCATGATATACCCACCCCAATGCAATGGACGGGGAATTGACGCATCATGGTTAAATTCTTTTGTTTTTTCTTCATGAAGCTTTAGTAATTCTTTTCTATTGGATAAAGGCTCGCTTTGAGCTGAAATAAGAGAGGCTATTTGACTTGCTCTCGATCGATCGTGAAATAATTCATCTGATTTTTTTTCACTCGTTTTACCAATTTTGCCATTAATTCTGATTTGACGTTCTAATTGATCCCACCAAAAAACCATGCTGACATTATTGTTAGCTGCAATATCTTGACCTTTTTGACTGCGATAATTTGTACAAAATATAAATCCGTTTTCAGAAAATTCTTTTAATAGAACTACTCGACCAGAGGGTAAATTATCTTTACATGTTATTAAGACGAAAGCATTGGCCAGTTGATTGGGTAACTTTTTTTCTGCGTCTAGATACCAATCGGTGAATTGATTAAAAGGATTTTCATCAACTTTCGCTAATTCACCTTGGTTATATTCGCGGTGATATTCAATTTCCATTGAATAAAATGGCCTGAATTATTCAGGCGCACCTTCACGGTCAACTAATTCAACTATAGCAATTGGCGCACTATCACCTAAACGGTAACCGCATTTTAGAATACGTAAATATCCACCTGGACGTTCTTTGTATCGTGGGCCTAAAACATCAAAAAGTTTTTCAACTGTTTTAGGATTACGTGTACGTGAAAACGCTAAACGACGATTTGCAACGCTATCTTCTTTTGCTAAAGTGATTAAGGGTTCAACGACTCGTCTTAATTCTTTTGCTTTAGCGACAGTTGTTTTAATTAACTCATGCTCAACCAATGAGGAACTCATATTACGGAACATCGCGGTACGATGTGAGCTATTTCTTCCTAATTGTTTTCCAGATTTACGATGTCTCATAACAAACCTCAATAATTAAAACGTAGTTTCATCTTCTTTATCGCGCAAAATAGCAGGTGGCCAATTCTCTAATTGAGCACCAAGAGATAAGCCTTTAGAGGCTAATACATCTTTAATTTCTGTTAGCGATTTTTTACCAAGATTAGGTGTTTTTAATAACTCAACCTCTGTTCTTTGAACAAGATCACCAATGTAATATATGTTTTCTGCTTTTAAGCAATTAGCAGAACGAACTGTTAATTCTAAATCATCCACAGGGCGCAATAATACAGGATCAATTTCTTGCTCGTAACTTTCAGAAGCAGATTCTTCATTGCTTTCTAATTCAACGAAATAAGCTAATTGTTGTTGTAAAATAGTTGCTGAACGACGAATGGCTTCTTCAGGATCTAAAGTACCATTTGTTTCTAAGTCAATAACTAATTTGTCTAAGTCAGTGCGTTGTTCTACACGAGCACTTTCAACAGCATAAGCAACACGACGAATTGGGCTAAAAGAAGCATCAATTTGTAATCTGCCTATTGTTTGATGTTCTAATTCATCATTTTGACGAAGGGTAGAAGGTTGATAACCACGACCACGACGAACTTTTAAGCTCATGTTTAACGAGCCTTGCTCGGTTAAATGTGCTATGACTAATTCAGGATTAACAATTTCAACATCATGTTCAAGCATAATATCGCCAGCTGTAACGATACCTGGTCCTTGTTTATTTAATGATAAATTAACTTCATCACGACCTTCTAGTTTAATAGCAACATTTTTAAGATTTAATAGAATATCGATTACATCTTCTTGTGTACCTTCGATAGTACTATATTCGTGTAATACACCTTGGATTTCAACTTCAACAATTGCGCAACCTGGCATTGAAGAAAGTAAAATGCGTCTTAACGCATTTCCAAGCGTGTGACCAAAACCACGTTCTAAAGGTTCTAAAACGACTTTTGAACGACAAGGACTAATTTCTTGAACTTGAATTGTTCTCGGTACTAAAAATTCTGTAGCCGAATTATGCATTGGTGTTTCTCCGAGACTTAGCTTACTTTGAATACAACTCAACAACGAGATTTTCGTTGATTTCTGTTGGTAATTCACTACGTTCTGGCAAGCGTGAGAAAAGGCCTTTCATCGCTTTTTCATCAACATCTAACCACTCATTTTGACCACGATCTTTCGCTAATTCTAAAGCAGCTTGGATACGCATTTGCGTTTTAGCTTTTTCGCGAACAGAAACTTCATCACCAGGTTTCACTTGATACGATGGAATATTGACCACTTGGCCATTAACTAAAATAGACTTGTGTCCAACTAGTTGTCTTGCTTCTGCGCGTGTTGAAGCAAAACCCATTCTGTAAACAACATTATCTAAACGTTGTTCAAGTAATAATAATAGGTTGTAACCGGTTGAACCTTTTAACCTTGCAGCCTTTTTATAGTAATTAGCGAATTGCTTTTCAAGAATACCATAAAGACGGCGAATCATTTGTTTTTGGCGTAACTGAACACCATAGTCAGATAAGCGTCCGCGTTTGCCACCATGTTGGCCTGGGATACTATCGGCTTTACATTTTGATGATAATGGACGAACACCACTAGTTAAAAATAAATCTGTCCCTTCACGTCTTGCTAATTTACAACGGGGACCAGTATATCTAGCCATTAATTATTTTCTCCTTTATACACGACGTTTCTTCGGTGAGCGGCAACCATTATGAGGAATACCAGTCACATCGGAGATGGAGTTAATTTTCAAACCACAAGCAGACAATGCGCGAATTGCTGACTCGCGACCTGGGCCTGGGCCTTTGACTTTAACGTCAACGCTCTTCATACCATAGTTTTCAACAACTTGGTTTGCTACTTTATCTGAAGCCACCTGAGCCGCAAATGGTGTGCTTTTACGTGAACCTTTGAAGCCACATGCTGCTGCACTCGACCAATCAAGCGTATTACCTTGGCGATCGGTTAATGTAATAATAGTATTGTTAAAACTCGCATTGATATGTGCGATACCATCAGTGACATGTTTTTTAACTTTTTTGCGTTTAGTCGCATTTGCTACTGCCATGAGTTATTCCTATAAATTAATCATTTCTTGATTGGTTTACGTTTACCTTTGCGAGTACGAGAATTGGTTCTGGTGCGTTGACCGTTAAGTGGTAAACCACGACGATGACGAACTCCTCGATAACAACCTAAATCCATTAATCGCTTTATATTCATTGATACTTCACGACGAAGATCACCTTCGACAACATATTTTGCAACTTCCGCACGTAATGCTTCGATGTTTGCATCGTCTAAATCTTTGATTTTGACATAAGTTTTAACACCAGCATCGGCACATATTTTACGAGCACGTGAACGTCCGATACCGTAGATAGCGGTTAATGCAATTTCAGCATGTTTATGAACTGGGACATTAATTCCAGCAATACGGGCCATACCCAATATCTCCTAAAAATGAATTTAAAAGAACGCGATAGGATACTATTTGCCAGACAAATTGGCAAGCATACTTCGCGACTTAAATTAAGTAGAAATACTATTTTCTACCAAATAATCGACAATCAACCCTGTCTTTGTTTGTGCTTAGGATCTTTACAGATCACACGCAATACGCCATTACGCTTAATCACTTTGCAATGACGACACATTTTTTTAACTGATGCTCTTACTTTCATGGCTACACCCTATTATTCAAAGTAGTCCACCGGGACCAGCGCCGGTTCCACGTAAATTTGATTTTTTCATTAATGACTCATATTGGTATGACATCAACAATGCTTGCATTTGAGCCATAAAGTCCATTAACACCACAACGATAATCAATAAGGAGGTACCGCCAAAATAAAATGGAACAGCCCACCATATTTTCATGAAATCAGGTAACAAAGCGACTAAACATAAATAAAACGAGCCTACTAAAGTTAATCGTGACATCACGCCATCGATATATTTCGCCGTTTGTTCACCTGGCCGAATACCTGGAATAAATGCACCAGATTTTTTCAAATTATCCGCTGTATCTTTTGGATTAAACACTAAAGCGGTATAAAAGAAACAAAAGAAGATAATTAATAATGCATAACATAACATATATAAAGGTTGTTCAGGCGATAATAAGACACCGACTGAACCTAACCATTCGAAACCTTTAGTATTACTTAAGAATTGCGCTAAAGTACCAGGTAATAAAATTAAACTCGACGCAAAAATGGGTGGTATAACACCAGACATATTAATTTTAAGAGGTAAGTGACTTGATTGAGCCGCATAGATTTTACGACCTTGTTGTCGTTTTGCGTAATTCACTGTGATTCTTCGTTGTCCACGTTCCATAAACACAACAAATGCAGTTACGACGAAAACAAGAGCAACTATTAATAATAAAGCTAGAACGGATAATTGGCCTTGACGAACTTGCTGTAATGTTCTTGCCATAGCAGCTGGTAAACCTGCAATAATACCTGCGGTAATAATGAGAGAAATACCATTACCAATACCCCGCTCAGTCATTTGTTCACCTAACCACATTAAAAACATAGTACCAGTAACTAACGTAACTGTTGCGGTAAAATAAAATGTAAAACCTGGATTAAGTGCAATGCCTTCAGTCGCTAACCATTTTGAAATTCCCATCGCTTGGAAAAAGGCTAAAACCAATGTGCCATAACGCGTATATTGATTGATTTTACGACGACCAGATTCACCTTCTTTATTTAATTGACTAAGTTTAGGTGAAACAGATGTTAACAACTGGATAATAATCGAAGCTGAAATATAGGGCATGACACTTAAAGCAAATACGGTTAATCGACTTAATGCACCACCAGAAAACATGTTAAACATGCCTAAAATAGTATTATTTTGATGACTAAATAAGTTTGCTAGTTTTGCAGGATCAAGGCCAGGAACAGGCACATGCGCACCAAGACGAAAAATAATTAAGCCAATCACCACATACCACAAACGACGCTTTAATTCAGCGATACCACTTTTTGCAGTTTTTGGTGAAGATGATGCGCCCTTTTTAGTCATATTATGCTTCCGTTACAGATCCTTTATTAGACTCGATAACTTCACGAGCACCTTTTGTTACTTTGATATTTTTATCATTTACGTTAACGGTTTTTGCTAACTCACCATTTTTGATAATTTTAACAAATTTAATCACACTGGTGATTAAGCCTGCTTCACGTAAAGATTTAAGATTAATAACTTCAGCAGTGACTTTGTTTAACTCAATTAAACTGACTTCAGCGGTGACTAGCGCTTTACGTGAGTTGAAACCAAATTTAGGTAATCGACGTTGCAATGGCATTTGCCCACCTTCGAATCCTACTTTATGGTATCCACCAGCACGAGAATGTTGACCTTTATGTCCACGGCCACAGGTTTTACCTTTGGTGCAACCAATACCGCGGCCTAATCTCATCTTTTTTGTTTTTGCACCTTCGGCAGGTGAGAGCGTATTTAGGCGCATGTTACACTTCCTCTACTTCTAATAAATAAGATACTTTATTAATCATGCCGCGATTTTCTGGTGTGTCAATTACTTCAACAACATGATTCATACGGCGCAAACCTAATCCACGGACACAATCTTTATGTTTTTGAATGCGACCGATAAGGCTTTTAACTAATTTTACGCGTAAAGTTTTATTTTTGCTCATCACGACGTCCTATTAATTCTTCCACTGTTTTGCCACGTTTTTCAGCTAAAAATTCAGGTGCGGCCATAGAGCGCAAACCTTTAATTGTGGCATAAACAACGTTAACTGGATTAGATGAACCAATCACTTTTGCTAACACATTTTGGATACCTAATACTTCAAAAACAGCACGCATTGAACCACCAGCAATAATTCCAGTACCTTCTGCTGCAGGTTTCATGAAAACTTTCGTTGCACTATGTCTTGCCATAATATCGTAATATAAAGTATTACCATTAAGCTCAACATAGAACATATTGCGACGAGCACTTTCTAATGCTTTTTGAATTGCTACAGGGACTTCACGTGCTTTACCGCGACCTACACCGATACGACCTTGACCGTCGCCGACAACAGTTACCGCTGAAAAGCTAAAGATACGTCCACCTTTAACAACTTTTGCATTACGATTAACAGCAACTAACTTTTCTTGCATGCCATCGCTTTTTGTTGATAAATCAAAACCAGTCATGTTTTAACCTTTTAAAATTCCATGCCACCTTCACGCGCAGCATCAGCTAACGCCTTTACGCGACCATGATACTTAAATCCTGAACGATCAAATGCGACTTTTTTGACGCCTTGTGCAATTGCACGTTCAGCAACCACTTTTCCCACCACACTTGCGATGGCAACTTTACCTTTTGCATCGTTACTTGCTTCACGGACAACTTTATCTAAGCTGCTCGCACTAGCAATCACCTTGCCACCGTCAGTAGCAATTACTTGCGCATAAATGTGTTGCGGCGTACGATGAATCGATAACCTTACACATTTATCTTCACGAATTTTTTTACGAACTTTATAAGCTCTACGTTCGCGTGCTATTCTTTTCTTGATCACAATTAAATCCTCTTAGCGCCTATTTTTTCTTGGTTTCCTTCATGACAATTTGTTCGTTAGCATAACGAACGCCTTTACCTTTATAAGGTTCAGGAGGACGTATTGCACGAATATTAGCTGCCACTTGACCTACTAATTGTTTATCAGCACCTTTAACAATAATTTCTGTTTGGCTAGGTGTTTCAATTGTTACACCATCAGGCACTGCAAAATTAACAGGGTGAGAAAAACCTAGCGCCAAATTAAGGACCTTTCCTTGTGCTTGTGCTCGATATCCCACACCAACGAGTAATAATTTTTTTTCAAAACCTTGGCTAACACCAACAACCATATTGTTGACAATAGCGCGTGTTGTTCCTGCTAATGCATTTGCTTCTTGTGATTCATTAACAGCAACCACAGTAATAATTTTATCTTCTTGCTTTAATGAAACAAGCTGATGTAATTCATGATTTAAATTACCTTTAGATCCTTTAACAGAAACTTGACTAGCATTGAGACTAAATTCAACGCCGCTAGGTAATTCGATTGGATTATTTGCAACACGAGATCCCACTTTAATTTACCTCATTCTACGATACAGAGTAGTTCACCACCAACACCTTGTGCGCGGGCAGCTCGACCTGTCATTACGCCTTTTGATGTTGATACGATGACGATACCTAAACCATTAAGGATAACAGGCATCTCAGATTTACTTTTATAAATTCGTAATCCAGGACGTGACACACGTTTAATTTTTTCAATAACAGATTTGCCTTGAAAATATTTTAAAACACAAGTTAATGTCGGTTTACCTTCATTTTCAGCAACATCATAGGACTGAATATAACCTTCATTTTGTAGCACCTTAGCGATAGCTACTTTTTGCTTGGAGCATGGCATGGTCACATCTTTCATTCTTGCCTGTTGGGCATTGCGGATCCGCGTTAACATGTCAGCTATCGGGTCTTGCATACTCATGTAATAAAAACTCCTAAAAACTTATATAATTTACCAACTCGCCTTTACAAGGCCAGGGATATCACCACGCATTGCCGCTTTTCTTAAACAAATACGGCAAAGACCAAATTTACGATAAATACTGCGCGGACGACCACATAGTCTGCAGCGCTTGTTTAATCTTGCTTTTGACGTATCGCGAGGTAGCTTGTTTAACTGTTGCATTGCTGAAAATACTTCACCCTCATCAATGCCATCCATCGCTTTCTTTAAGGCGACTTTAATTTCTTTTTTAACTTTCGCAACACGTTTAGCGCTACTTTTTACACATTTTCTACGATGGTCTTCGCGTGCGAGGACAGATTTCTTAGCCATTAATTGTCTCCACTTTTTCTTTAAAGGGGAAGTTAAATGCTGATAATAAAGCAAAGCCTTCTTCATTTGTTTTAGCTGTAGTGGTGATAGTAATATCTAAACCTCTCAGCTTATCGATTTTGTCGTAATCAATTTCAGGAAAAACAATTTGTTCGTGAATTCCAACACTAAAATTGCCACGACCATCAAATGCTTTTTTACTAAATCCACGAAAATCTCGAATCCGTGGAATCGCAATGGTAATGAGTCGATCTAAAAATTCATACATTCTAACACGACGGAGAGTTACTATACCACCAATTGGCCACCCATCACCAATTTTAAATCCAGCAATAGATTTGCGAGCCATCGTGACGATGGGTTTTTGACCTGCAATTTTTGTCATATCGTCAACTGCAGCTTTAATAATTTTTTTATCACCCACAGCATCACCTAACCCCATATTTAATGTGATTTTAGTAATTCTGGGTACTTGCATAACAGTTGAATAGTCAAAATGTTTTTTTAACTTTTCTACTATTGTGCTGTTATAAACTTCATGTAATCTAGCCATCTTATAACCCTACACGTCAATAACTTCATCGTTACTTTTGAAGTAACGAACTTTTTTGCCATCTTCAAGTGTTCTAAATCCAACACGATCTGCTTTTTCAGTAGCACTGTTAAATATAGCCACATTGGAAATATGCAAAGGTGCTTCACGATCACGAATACCACCTTGTTCATTAATATTGGGATTAGGCTTAACATGTTTACGAACAATGTTAATACCTTCTACCAAAACTCGATTATTTTTTGCGAAACGCAATACACGACCACGGCGGCCTTTATCTTTACCCGCAATCACTATCACTTCATCGCCTGTTTTAATCCTATTCATCTCTTGTTTCTACCTTTATAACACTTCAGGTGCCAAAGAAATTATTCGCATAAACATTTCATTTCGAAGCTCACGCGTTACTGGCCCAAAGATACGAGTACCAATGGGTTGATCTTGTTGGTTTAAAAGAACCACAGCGTTACTATCAAAACGGATAACTGATCCATCAGGACGTCTCACACCACGTTTTGTTCTCACAACAACCGCTTTTAGCACATCACCTTTTTTTACCCTGCCACGTGGGATTGCTTCTTTCACACTCACTTTTATTATGTCGCCGATACCAGCGTAACGACGATGCGAACCACCTAAAACTTTAATACACATCACCCGTCTAGCGCCGCTATTATCTGCTACATCTAAGAGTGTTTCTGTTTGAATCATTGTTTATCTCCAAACCTTTGCCACTTGTACATGAAACATTCGTACAAAGGGGCAAGAGTATAACATTTTTTTTGTTAATTGTCCTTGAACTATTAACAATTTATCTCACATTTAACCTTTATTTTGCGGCTTCCACAAACTCTACAGCTTCCACCACTTCGACTAATTTCCATGACTTAGTTTTAGAAATTGGTCTTGTTTCACAAATCTTTACAATATCGCCTGACTTACATTCATTATTTTCATCATGCGCATGAAGTTTAGTTGTGCGCTTGATATATTTGCCGTATTTTTTGTGTTTCACTTTACGTGTTACTGCAACTGTAATGGTTTTGTCCATTGCAGCGCTAACGACTGTGCCCACTAATGAACGACTTTCTGCTTTCACCTCACTCATGATGCTTTTTCACCTACTGTTTGTTTCTCATTCAAAATGGTTTTTACTCGTGCTATATCACGTCGTACTTTAGTCAACATATGTGTTTTTGAGAGTTGACCACCACCTTGACGAATTCTTAAATTAAATAATTCGCGAGTCATAGCTAATATTTCTTTATTTAAGTCATCAACGTTCATTTGTCGTAATTCTTTCGTCTTCATCACATCACCGTTCTTTCTTCAAATGTGGTATCTATGGGTAATTTTGCACTCGCTAACTGAAATGCGCGTTCTGCAATCTCACGAGGTACACCTTCGATTTCAAATAACATACGACCTGGTTGAATCAAAGCAACCCAATATTCAACACTACCCTTACCTTTACCTTGACGAACTTCTAAAGGTTTTTTGGTAATTGGTTTATCAGGAAATATTCTAATCCATATTTTACCACCACGTTTTATATGACGTGTAATCGCACGACGCGCAGCTTCGATTTGACGAGCAGTTATACGACCACGACCCGTTGCCTTTAAACCGAAATCACCAAAGCTAACACGATTACCTCGAGTCGCTAAGCCTCGGTTGCGGCCTTTTTGTTGTTTACGAAATTTTGTCCGTTTTGGTTGCAACATTGTGATTGCCTCATTACTTCATTTAACTAGTTGATGCTGAACCTTCTGCTTCAGCTTTTTCAGTTTTGTCTTCTCTACCGAATACTTCGCCTTTGAAGATCCAAACTTTCACACCAATAATCCCATAAGTAGTACTCGCTTCAGCAGTACCATAATCAATATCCGCACGGAAAGTATGGAGTGGAACACGACCTTCACGGTACCATTCGTTACGTGCAATTTCAGCACCACCCAAACGACCACCAACACGAACTTTGATTCCTTCAGCACCTAAACGCATTGCATTTGTAACAGCACGTTTCATCGCACGACGGAACATAACTCGGCGTTCTAATTGTTGAGCAATACTTGCAGCAACTAATTTAGCATCAAGTTCAGGCTTGCGGATTTCTTGAATATTGATATGAATCATATTTGTGGGTAATGCTAATATTTTGCTTGATTGTTCTTTTAATGATTCAACATCACGACCACTTTTACCAATAATAACACCAGGACGCGCCGTAAAAATTGTGATGACTGCGTTATTTGCTGGCCTTTCAATTTGAATACGACTAACAGCAGCATTAGATAATTTCTTTTCAAGAAATTCGCGTACTTTTAAATCCGCATAAAGTGTATCGGCAAAGCTATTGTGATCGACATACCATTTTGATGTCCAATCTTTAACAATCCCTAAACGAATACCGGTTGGATGAACTTTTTGACCCATTATGACCTCGCCTCACTATCGGATACTTTTACTGTTATATGCGACGTACGTTTCAATATACGAGCACCACGACCTTTTGCTCTAGCACGCCACCTTTTCAACGTTGGACCTTCATCAACATAGATTGTTGATACACGCAACTCATCGACATCAGCACCCTCATTGTTTTCAGCATTTGCAATTGCTGAGTCTAATGTTTTCTTGATAAATCTTGCCGCACGTTTGCGACTAAAACGTAAAATATCGAGTGCTTCATCTACTGGCTTGTTACGAATCTGATCCGCAACCAAACGTACTTTTTGAGCAGACATTTTGGCATACTTATAAATTGCCTGAACTTCCATACTCTTTCCTCTTATTTCGATTTCCGATCACCGGAGTGACCTTTGAATGTTCTTGTCAATGCAAATTCACCAAGTTTATGTCCAACCATATTTTCAGTAATGAAAATGGGAACAAAGGTACGACCATTATGAACAGCAATGGTAATGCCTACCATATTCGGAATAATCATCGAACGACGAGACCAAGTCTTAATTGGCTTTTTGCTATTAGTCGCAACAGCATCCTCTACCTTTTTTAAAAGGTGATGATCGATAAATGGCCCTTTTTTAACTGATCTTGGCACAGCTCTTTCCTCTTTTCTTAACGTTTATCACCACGTTTACGTACTATCATTTTGTTAGTACGTTTATTTCGTCTAGTCTTATAACCTTTTGTTGGTTGACCCCAAGGTGAAACAGGATGACGTCCACCTGAAGTTCTACCTTCACCACCACCATGAGGATGATCAACCGGGTTCATGGCAACACCACGTACTGTTGGACGACGACCACGCCAACGGACAGCACCGGCTTTACCTAATGATCTTAGGTTATGTTCTGAATTACACACTTCACCAATCGTCGCACGACATTCAGTCAACACTTTTCTCATTTCACCAGAACGCAACCGTAACGTTGCATAAGTACCTTCACGCGCAACTAATTGAACATAAGTCCCAGCACTTCTTGCTAACTGAGCACCTTTACCCGGTTTTAATTCGACACAGTGAATAACAGATCCAACTGGAATATTACTAATGGGCAAGCAATTGCCTGGCTTTATTGATGCTTCATTCCCAGAAATAATGGTATCACCAACACTGATATTTTTTGGTGCGATAATATAACGTCTCTCACCATCGGCATATAGCACTAACGCAATATTAGCTGTTCTGTTAGGATCATATTCCAAACGCTCAACTTTAGCCGGAATACCATCTTTATTCCGCTTGAAATCTATCATACGATAATGTTTTTTATGCCCACCACCACGATGTCTAACAGTTACTTGCCCTTTATGATTACGACCACTAGTACGCTTTTTCTTTTTGAGCAAACTTTTATGTGGTCGTCCTTTGTGTAAATCAGGGTGTACCACTGATACGACGAAGCGTCGCCCTGGTGATGTTGGTTTACGTTTTACTACTGGCATTTTATTACCCTTTTACTTATTTCGCGTCAGCGAAATTAATATCAAACCCTTCTTTCAAACATACAAATGCTTTTTTCCAACCTTTACGACGTCCTAGTGTTCGACCGTGACGTTTTAATTTGCTTTTTACATTTGATACCTGAACTGATGACACTTCCACATCAAATAATTTTTCGATTGCGCGTTTAATCGCAGGCTTAGTGGCATCTTTTCTAACTTTAAATACAAATTGACGGTTCATATCGGCAATTATTGTACTTTTCTCAGATATAACAGGAGAAAGAATGATATTCATTAAATGTTCTTCATTCATCCTAGTATCTCCTCTAGTTTTTTCATTGCAGCTACATTAATTACGACTTTTTCGTAAGAAATTAAAACTACTGGATTAATGCCTTCAAGATCAGTGACATCAATTTTATGAAGATTTCGTGAAGCTAAATATAAATTTTCAGGTACTTCATCAAAAACTAATAATGCATCACTAATGCTTAATTCATTAAGTTTGTTAACTAGTTCTTTGGTTTTTGGCTGTTGGATAACAAATTCATCAACAATGACCACTCTGTCTTGTCTAATTAACTCAGACATGATTGAACGTAAGGCACCACGATACATTTTACGATTAACCTTTTGTGAAAAATCACGAGGTCTTGCTGCAAATGTAACACCACCGCTACGCCAAATCGGACTACGACTAGAACCAGCACGTGCACGACCTGTTCCTTTTTGTCTCCAAGGTTTAGCACCACCACCACTCACATCAGAGCGATTTTTTTGTGCTTTCGTGCCAGCTCTCCCGCCTGCTTGATAAGCAGTTACGACTTGATGAATTAATGCTTCATTAAAATCACGGCCAAACGCAGCTTCAGAAACTGTTAAAGTTTGTGAACTACCACCGCTTATAGATAAATTAATACCCATCGCTTATTTACCCTCCGTGCTTTTTTCTTTTACCGCAGGAAGAACAATAACGTCACCACCAGGGGCGCCAGGAACAACACCTTTAATAAGTAAAAGATTACGTTCTTTGTCAACACGGACTATCGTTTGACTTTGGACAGTGCAACGTTTATTACCTAATTGACCAGCCATTTTCTTACCCTTGAAAACACGTCCTGGAGTTTGATTTTGACCGGTTGAACCATGTGCGCGATGTGAAACTGAGTTACCATGTGTTGCATCTTGCATTGAAAAATTATGGCGTTTTATTACACCAGCAAAACCTTTACCTTTAGACGTTGCTCTAACATCAATAAGCTGGCCTTCTGCGAATTGTTCAACCGTTAATTGTCCACCAACTTGAAGTTCTTCGAATTGGCTCAATTCTTTTTCATTCACACGAAATTCCCAAACACCACGACCAGCTTCAACTTTCGCTTTAGCAAAATGTCCAGCCATAGGTTTCGTCACTCTGGAAGCACGGCGATGACCAGTTGTAACCTGTATCGCTTTATAACCATCTTTTTCATCTGTTTTAAGTTGGGCTATAAAATTGGGTTCGACTTCGATAACTGTTACTGGGATGGAGATACCTTCATCAGTAAACACACGAGTCATTCCACATTTACGTCCCACTAGACCTATTGTCATTTTTTAAACCTCATTCAACCTTGTCGACACTAATATGAACATTCACACCAGCAGCGAGATCAAGCTTCATTAAAGCATCAACTGTTTTATCTGTTGGTCGAACAATATCAACTAAACGTTTATGGGTACGGATCTCATATTGATCACGGGCATCTTTATTCACGTGAGGTGAAATCAATACAGTGACGCGTTCAATTTTAGTGGGTAATGGAATAGGACCCTCAATTTGAGCACCTGTTCTCTTAGCCGTATCAACAATTTCACGAGTCGATTGATCGATTAAACGATGATCAAACGATTTTAGTCGTATTCTGATTCGTTGACTTTTATTGTCCATTACCTAAAAAACCTCTATTTTTGTGGACAGAAAAACTAAGGCAGAAAATAAAAAACCAACTTCTGCCTGAATCATCTTTCCAGTTATTCAATAATTTTAGCAACCACACCCGCACCAACAGTACGACCACCTTCACGAATAGCGA
>CAYGUK010000028.1:0-40102 GCA_964352985.1 uncultured Legionellales bacterium | reverse complement strand
CCTTTATATTGTCACCCAATCGGTTGCTGTCGAATTAACTCGGGCTGGTAGTTTTATAGACTTTTGGTCTATACCGGAAAAACCTTACCGAGCAATAGGCGGTAAAATGCAAATGAGAATTGATGATAATCATGCATTAGTTCGTATAGATTGCTTACCACCTGAAGAAGTGATTATTTTCATGATAGGTGAAACTAATTCACTTCAATATCAATCAATTTTGAAAAAAATTTATAGTGTTGTTCAAATAGAAAACTCATACGTCATTTTACCTTTTTATCAACAAACACAAAAATTTGTTGCTAAATTTCTGAGCCAATCCGAGAGCGAAATTCAACGAGAAGCTCATAAACTATTAGCAGAAAATAATGACTATTTAGCAATGATCTTGTTACAAAGCTTTAATTCACAATCCAATACGCAACCACAAACAGAAACCTCAATTTTATTAGCGATTGCTAATATGCGACAAAACAATTTTAAAAATGCATTTCAAATTTTTGAAACCTTATGTAAAAAAATTAATATAAAACATCCTACATATACATGGCTACTCATTTATAGAGCGAATTGTTATAAAGAATTAGCGTTACAACACACAACGGGATTTACAATAACCACTGCTATTCAATACTACCGAGATTTACTGTATATTGGTAATTTAGATCAAGCGACAAAACAAAAAATAACATTTGAATTAGGCTATTTATATTTTCGCAATCACAATCAATTTTTTGTCTCTCGACGAGGACAAGATGCGAGCTTAAATACGTTTGCTTTGCGACGATGTGAAGAACTTTGTCAGGATTTATTACAACAACATGGAAACCATAGTATTGATTTTAGAGCTTATGAATTACGAGGCATGATATTTCTTCAACAAGGGCATTTTCATCAAGCTTATCAAATTTTTCAAAGTATAATTCAAAATGCTGATTGTCCACAATCCATTCGTGATAGTGCCCTTATTTATAGTTTATCATTATTACCTCGTTTAGGTGATGAATACAAAACTCAATTTGTAGAGTATTTGTTTCAATTGCGTTCACGATTACGCGAATTTGCTGAGGAAGATGGTCGAGTTGAAATTCAACAACAAAAGTTATACTTATTTGTTGTGTTAAATGCCTTTGTCAAAATGAATGGCGGTTTAAATGCTTTACGAATTAAATATGCTCGAGAAATATCTAAGTCTGTGACTGGAATCCATGCGCCATCTGTTTCAACAATGACTAAACCGTCTATTACAAGACAAAAAACGCACGATAGATATATTAGTGTTTCAAGTTATTTAATTGACGATTATTTAAAATGTTTTAATGCCTGGTGTAAAAATGAATTTGATCTACAATTACAGATCCTCGAGAATAATGAATCAACTTCATTTTCTTTCCAATGTATTGATGATATGTTAAGAAATAATGTAATTACTGAAACAGATGTATCCATCTTATTTAGGATACTTAGAAAGAAATCAAACTTAAAAAATTTAGACTTGTCTGGACTTTGCGTTGTTAATAAAGAGGATTTAAAAAGTAATCAATCTCGTTTATTCTCTTCGCTATTTCGAACACTAAATTCTTCAAGTCATCATCCAATGATGCAATTACATTGTTTAAATTTAGAGAGATGTTATCCTCAAACGAGACGGGATAGTCAAGGTCAAGTTGACTGGTCTCACAATGATAGAAAGCTTTTGCTTAAATTCTTAGAAAATCAATCTGAATTACGAATCTTACATTTAGAACTTTATCACATAGGAAATACTAGCGTAATTGAATTAGCTAAAATTATCATTAATTTCTTACCGAATTTACAGGAGTTAAATATTTGTCGGATGAAAAACCCCCATGCTTGTCAAATACTTGTCGATGCTATCCGCGAAAGAAATCGTATCCATCCTGATAAAATGATTAAACTTAATTTTCTTAAAACTGAAGATGGCAATGAAGATGTACTAGCCTGTGATAGATTACTCTCAACTTTAGTCGATGAAATTGAAAATGATGATGCTGAGATTAGGGCAAATCTCATGGCCGCATTACCTCAATGCAATAATCATCAACCATATTCTTCATACCTTGGTTTTCCCCGACATGATTGAGCCGTTTATCAGGCTAGCAACATATTAATTTACAACCCTAGTGCTTTCGTATAAAAAAGTTCTTTAAATTGAACTCGCTCTTTTACGATAATTCACTTTTTGTTTTTTTTGTTTTCCCTGAATAAATGTCCTTTTTAATACGCCAAATTCTTCTGGAAAATAGTGATACATAGTACTGGAAAGCGCCCTCTTATTTCGATGATTAAATCGTTCTTCTTTTAGCCCAGGTTTAACAATTTGTATTAATCTACCTCTATAATAAGGTGTATTATAAAATTCACTAACTAAAACAATATAGTCATGCATCGCTCGCTGGTGTTTTTTAAAAATTGCTATATTTAAAAGAAATCGTTTAAGATTCAATCTATCTGGTTGTCGATTAAACGCTGGATGATTTCTAGAACGAATATTTTGTATCGGAATAGTTTTAGCATAACTATAATAGTCTTCAGGGGTAAACTGCTTAGACGAGTCCTTGAATGCAAGATCAAAAAACCCTAATGATTGACTGTGATTGGGACTTTCATTCATGACTTTTGCATGAATTTTTTCTAGCGTATAATACATTCTAGCTAAAGTGAGATTATCAAAATCTTCATGTTTTCCATAGTTCGAATCTAAGAATGTTTTAAATTTCTTTTTTTTGTCCCGATATTGATTGAGAAGCTTGCTTTTTTTATGTGCTTTCATGCCCACGTCAAGTTCTTTCTCATCTTTCCTACACATAATATCATTCATTAACCGCACAAATGACCAAAGATAACATTGTAGTTGTAACGTAGAAATTGATTGGTTATTTAATTCATATGGCATCATATATGTTAAATAAGGAAATTCTTCAACATCTTCTTTTGGTTCAATTAATGTTTTATGTAACAAATTTTCTAAATACCAAACAAGCCCCTTCTTTGATTCTTGTTTTTTCACTTGTGCTTTTTTATTACCCAAGACTTCTAGTTCGATAGTCGACATAGCATCACCTGACATGTTGTTATATTATACCATAATGATACTCAGGATGATGATTCATGAAACCCGGAATAAAAGTCAATTTTTCAGGTCATTGATTAAATGAAGACTTTAGGGGCAAATCACGACTCCCCCTCTATAATAGACTCCTTAATATAAGTTATTTCACCCATTTTCTACTAACATGTAGTATTTTATATTGGAATGCGTTAATATTCGCGACCAATAAATATAAGCTTACAATAAAAACCCATGTCCTACTCTAAAGCATCTTCAATAATACAAAATTTCCCTCCGGGTTTACCCCTCGGGACTAAAACAATCATTGGTGCTGGCGCAAATCATCTTGTTATCGAGCTAATACCACATAACATTACACCACTTGCAAGGCAAAGAGGGCTTAGCCGCAAAGTGATTCGTTTACCAAGAAACAGAAATCGTTCTTTTGCTATTGAGGAATTGAGTGGAATTAATCTAACAGTTAAACTTTATAATAAATGTTATCCTGAGAGTGATAGCCAATTAATAAGTTATTGCTGCACTATCACTGATTCAACAGCTAATAAAGTTAATCAAATTAGAACTTATTACATTCAAATGAAATATGTTGAAGGTAAAACACTGAAAGATTCTAAATATCAGTCATATTTTACTCTATTTCAAGATATGTTAGTTATCGTGAAAGAATATATCAAACTTAATATTGATCAACAAATTATTCATATTGATGGTAAAGCTGATAATTTAAAATTATTTACCACTAATAATGAAATTAGGAAATGTCAACTTCTCGATTTTGAAGAGTCAGGTCAAGTTGGAGATTTGCGTCGAAGGTTTCCTGCTACTGAAAGAAATACCTCTATGCATGTCGCACCTGAGTGTTTTCGTAAAAAGACAAAAACGTCACTTCATGCTGAAGAAGATGATTTTTTTTGGTTAACGCCCGCTATTGATGTATATAGTGTCTGCGATATGCTTAATCGACTTCGCCTTAAATTTTTTTCAGATTCCTATCCTAAAAAATTACTTGAGCTGATTAAGCTTGGCTTGAGTGAAGATCCAGATAGAAGACCGCAACTCACAGAAATAAAACAAGTATTAGATACCTATACTCAATTATTTAAATATTTTAATCCTAGTGACGACTTAATAAAACGTATCTTTTCAAATTTTGATTTTGCTGAACGATTAAGAAATTTAGTCGAACTTTATAACGATGATAAAAATCCTACTCAGTTGATAAGCCAGGAAAATCAAGCGTTTCTTTTTAAATTAGCAAGTTTTAAAGATTTTACTTTGCTAACTCAAAAACAGATACTGGTTATTTTTGATAATCAATATTTATTAGATGTTTTAAACGTATGTGTTAACCACATGACTGACGATGAACAAAATATTAGTCAATTTTTTCAACCTGAATTTCTTGAAATATTTTCACTGTTTAATTCTAAAAAACTTACTTTTAATGATGATGCATTAACTTTAATCCTGACTATTGGTCCTAATGACTTTTTAAATGCAATTATCAAATTCCCCCATCTCTTAACCTTTTTTGCGAAATTTAACTTTAAGCAAGATCAAATATTTACTGATTTACACCAAAAATATGTTAATAGAAGAGGTAAGCATTACGTTTCTTTATTTCGCCATAACTATACTCAATGTTTGCAAGAATCTCCTGAATTTCAATCTGATGGCGAACGCATTCGAGCGCTACTGAAACATAGCCTCTCTCTTAATGCATCGGGTCGCGTGGTAAATGTTTTGAGTTTAGATCTAGGTTTAGCCCCTCGCCCTTAATGTCTAAGGGGCAAGCACTTTACACCTGAAATTTATTTGAGTTTTGTCATTGCTGCAAGATAAATTTAATTTTGCGCTATATTAGTTTTGACTTTTGATAACGACTTAAGTTTTAATACTAATTCACAGTATTAAAGAAGCAAAGAGTTAACACGATGCATTCTACATTACTGACACAAGATTACAGTATTCAAATGTTGATATCTGCGATTCAATCTAAAAGTGTTATCATTAAAAATTATTCTGAACAATTCGATCAATTAAACCAAACTTGTCAAATCAAGTTAACGTGTTTATTGCTGAGAAAGAATCATGACGCGGTATCCTTTACCCAAAACTTAATATTAAACGAACATCAATATCAACGTTATGCTTCTCTTTTAAAAGCTCATTGTGCCAATTTACAAGAGACGGATCTCGCAAATTTGATGACTCAATTGTCCTTGTAGTCTTTTATTTTCATATCCCCATGGATTTAGACAAAATTTATGATAGTCTTCCCTTTTTATCATTAAAAACGTATTGGACTGATAATACATTAGGATTGCTGTAGAATTTCGAAAAATCAGCAATTTATAGTTAGTCCTAAACTACAACAACCTGGATTTAATATGAGTCACGCATCATTTTCTAACCTTTCACTCACCAAGACACAGCTCGATAATCTCAATCGGCTCGGTTATCACGACATGACCGAAATTCAAGAAAAAAGCTTGCCTCTGATGTTAAACGGTCAAGATGTGATTGCAAAAGCAAAAACTGGGAGTGGTAAAACTGCGGCATTTTCTTTGGCTATTATTAATCATTTAGATCTCTCCCAAAATTCATTGCAAGCCTTAGTGCTTTGTCCTACCCGTGAGTTAAGTACTCAGGTGACTACAGAGCTTCGTCGATTAGGTAGCCATTGCGATAATTTAAAAGTTGTTATTTTAAGTGGTGGCATTCCTATTAAATCACAAATTGAAACCTTGAAACATGGCACTCATATTGTAGTTGGCACCCCTGGGCGAATTAAAGATCATTTAAGCCGCGGAACACTTTCATTAAATAGCGTAAATAGAGTTGTCTTAGATGAAGCGGATCGGATGCTGGATATGGGTTTTTTTGATGATATCAGTTTTATTTTAAATAAGACGGCGAAAAAACGACAAATGTTATTTTTCTCTGCAACCTATCCTCCACAAATTCAACAATTGAGTGCGGAATTTCAACATCGGGCTATTACCGTTGAAGCAGATGCTCAGCATTCTAATGCGCAAATTAAGCAATTATTTTATTTATGCGATAAACACACCCGTATTAATGCGTTGTGTAATGTTATCTATCATAAAAAAATTAAATCCGCGGTTATTTTTTGTAATACAAAATTAACTGTTAATAGCGTGTGTCAACAATTACATGATCTTAAATATTCTACTATCGCCTTGCACGGTGATCTAGAACAATTCGATCGCAATCAAGCACTGGTTCAATTTAGCCAACAGAGTTGTTCGTTTTTAGTTGCAACGGATGTCGCAAGTCGCGGCTTGGATATTGAGGATTTGCCGGCGGTCATTAATTTTGATCTACCCAATGATCCGGTTGTTTACTTGCATCGAATTGGACGCACAGGACGCGCGGGTAAAAAAGGCATGGCATTAAGTTTATTTGCTGAAAATGAACAACAAAAGCTTATTGCCATCAGTGAATTACAAAATAGAACGGTTGAGAAAATTGAATTAACCCATTATAAAATTGAAGGTACCTTAAATCTAATTCCACCGATGCGAACCCTTAGAATTAAAGCGGGACGAAAAAATAAAATTAGCGCTGGTGATTTGCTTGGCGCTTTAACCAGTGACAATGGGGTCACAGGGAAGCAAGTCGGTAACATTAAAATTTTGAGCAACTTATCTTATGTCGCCATTGAAAAATCTGCCGCTAAGACAGCGTTAAAATGTTTAAGCAAAGGATTAATTAAAGGCAGAAAATATCGGGTTGAATTATTATAAATTGATTAATTGAACTTTTTTAGTAATGCCAAAAATAAATCTTTATTCCAATTATCGACCGAATGAGTGACATTATTTGGTAAGAATTTTTTTACATCATTTGCTACTACTTGCCAATTTAAGGATTCAATTTTTTTAGCAAGCTCTTGCGATAACCATTTTTTTTCAACATTTATTTTTTGACCTTGATATGGTCCGAATTGTTTCAGTGCATTTTCTAAAAAAATAAAATTTGGTTTAATTTTTTGTTGAATATACCAAATAAAATCGTACCAATCTCTACCTTTGACATAATTCCTACATAATAGTGCATGACATTTCCCCGCAAATAAACTTGGTCGATCTTGCGTAGTAAGTGATAGCGGATAAGGGTAATCTAAAACATGTGTTTCAGAAACTGAACCTACTGGTGGATTCGTATCTATTTCTAATTTAATTGTAATATTTTGTGTATCTGTTCGTGTTCTTTCATAATGTAAATTTAATACTTTGCCAAATGATTTTTCTTTAAGAAATGCTTTTTTTACCGGACCAGTCGCTTTGGACCGATCTATAACAGAAAGCGATAAACCAAAAGCCTCAAACTCAGTTTTGATGGCGGCTAAATACGGTTCCCAATTAAAAGTTATATCGGCTTTATTTAATATAAAATCGAGATCTTCTGAAAATCGATTTAATCCATGAATAATTCTAAGGCAAGTTCCACCTTGAAAAACAGCATGTTTAAAAAATCCAGAACGTGCAAGCCCCGCTAATGCTATTTCTTGGCTAATTTCTTTTATTGCATTTAGCTCAGATTGTTTAGTAACTATTGTGTAAGTTTTTAGTCGCTCATTAATAATATCTATTGTCATTTATTTAACTCCTTAAGAAATGCCTGTAATGTTTTTCTAGTCATTTTATGGGCGTATTCTTCACTTAGTTCAGCCAATAAATTATATTGATAATGCTTAATACTCTCTTCTTCAATCCTTAAATCGAGCATAAGTTCATTAATATTTTTCCATGTTTTTTTTCGACAATAGATCATATCCGCAATTGCCTTCCATGGCGTAGCGATTAAATAGCGCGCTTTCTCTTCTTTGATATAAGAAACACCAAATTTAAATGACTTGTTAGGGATTTTCTCAAAGCTAAATTCTCCGATTGACGTGTTAAATGATCTAGCTTGCTTTATTGTCGCGCTCGACGTTACCATGACTCTTTCAGGGATCCAACCATGATGACTGAGCGCAGATTCAAAACTAATATAAGACGGACCATAAATAAACTGAGCCAATTCAAAAGTATTAATCATGGGCTTATTGGAAATGTTACGAATGATGTAATAGTCTCGCTTCAATCGTTGAAGATATCCTTCATGGACAGCTCGTTTAATCATCGCCTTTCTGGCATCTTCAGTTCCCACAAGCATAGATTTCAATTCAGTACCTGAAATCAAATAGTTAGGCCAATTGATAAGCTGATTCAAAAAGTTTAAATTCATAAATTTCCTAATATTTATTAGATAATGTCATTATATGACATTATCTAATAAATATCAAATGTGGCTAAATATTAATTTATACAATTCAAAGCCGATACTAACACTAACGTTATGATGTCCTAATTTATCTTACAGGACTTACGCAAAACGAAGACTACGGACAAAAGCTGAAGTTTTGCGTAAGTCCTGTCTTAGTGAATCTCATTTATTGCGGTGAATATCAAGGTAGTTTACCCATTAAACATTTAAACTATGCTGACATAGAGAGTAATTACGCTCAAACAAATTTTAGAAATATTCCTAGATATGGGCAATTTTCACATTACTCAGGAATGCTTACTAATCAACAAATGCAAAAATACCTTAATGATAGGGCATTGAATGTGACATTGTTATTAATTTAAATTCAGTCTTTACAGAACCTTTAGACCTTAAGTATTCATGCTGATCTATATAATTAATTCAAGTAAATGAAAAAACTTTGCTAAGCAATCGACAATATTGTAATTACCGATCGCAATTTATCTTTTTAAATCATGACTCTTATTAGTCTACAAAATTATTCACCAATTCATAAAAATTATATTTTAGCTTTCAAAATGAATATTCTTAATAGTAAGCTTGTGAATGACCACCATCTACAACAAGATCAATACCAGTAATGTAGTTTGAATCATCGCTTGCTAAAAATAATGCGGCTTTTGCAATATCGTTAACTTCAGCAATGCGTTGCATCGGTATACCTTCTGCTAAAACTTTTTTGAATTGGTTATATTGATCACTAGGAATACCCATATTTTCAAGTAATCTAGTATCAGTTGCACCAGGGCTCAAACTATTCACGCGAATTCCATTTGCTAATAAATCAGTCGACATGGTTTTAGCAAATGACCGAATTGCTGCTTTTGTCGCACTATAAATTGAAAAATTTGGCACAGCTAATAATTGAGAATTCGATGCCATTAAAATAATTGAAGCAGGATTGTTAAGATACGGGATACATGCAGCTACCGTATTATATGTGCCTTTAATATTTGTATCAATAATATTATTCAATAATGTTGCATCATATTTATTAATATTATTTACTTTACAAATTCCAGCATTAGCAACCAATACATCAATTTTTCTATGTTTTTTTCCAATCTTCTGAAAACAGTTTTTTAGTGAATCATAATCTCTAATATCAACTTCTAAGCAAGGCTCATTAAACTTATGTTTTACTTTTTCTAGGGTAGAAGAATTATTGCTCATGATGATAACGGTTGCACCTTCGGCTATAAAAAGATTACTACAAGCTATACCGATTCCACTGTCTCCACCAGTAATAACAATAATTTTATTTTGTAGTCGCATAATATAACATCTTCTTTTATGAATTACGTTTGCTAATTATACATTCTCCATAAAAGATTTAAATCTTGATTCGCTTTAAGAGGATTTATGTAAGTATTGCTGCTAGTTCTTTTGATGAAATCATAATTACAACCTCGCGATACCTTTAGCACGTGACAAAGGAGTATAATGTTATGATTATTTTTTTCATTTTGAATGAACTGATATTTTACTTCTGGTTGTTCGCAAAGAATTTTACGCCCTCATTCTTGCATCCATATCGAAACTTTACATTGAATTAGTCTCGATAAAAAAAAATAATTTATGGTCGCGCATGAGGAAAATTAGTCCTAGTAATATCCGGCTCTTCTTCTCGAGTAAAACTATTTATATTACCTTGGTTCATTGCAAGTACAAGTCTGAAAACATCATGACGGTTTGAGTGACGAAACACCGCGTCTAAATCTTGTAACAAAAAAACCATACTATTAACATCAAGTCTTTGTGTGTCTAAATCACAATGATTTTGATTTGAAGGAAAAAACCTTGAGTTTTGAAACATGTTTTGAGTAGCAACACTTGAATGAAGTCCAGGAGATCGACTGGGAACACCCAAATTGTATAGGCTCGCTTGTGCATGATTTATAATTGCATTCGGTACATGTATATCTGTTCCTCTCTATGTCATAACCAGGCACCGTCAAGTTAAAAAAATGAACTGCAAAAAAGAATGAAAGCCAAACTCTAGGCGCAACAATTTTGTAAATCAATAGAATGCCACAAATTAAATGCGTCCTTTAAATCATGTCGAATATCATTAGTGGATTTTTTATAACGACCGACAAAAAATAAATTTCTTGTTTGGCCAAAAGTAAAAAGAAAGCGTTGAGCTTGTTTGGATGATTTAAATTTTCGCATTTGCTTTTCCTTTTGCCTTGTCGCTTGGTGTGAATTTTCAGCCCGATTATTGAGCCCTTTATGTTGGCGATGTTCAACACCCGCCATCAGTTCGTCTTTAGCCGCACCATAACTTTTCAATTTATCGGTGATAATGACTCGCGGAGTGTAGCGTAAACCTTTCAATAATTTTTTGAAAAACTGCTTAGCTGCTGCTTTATTACGTTTCGATTACAATAAAATATCCAATTCATAATCCGCTTGATCGACCGCTCGCCATAACCAATATTTCTTTTTATTCATGACAACACACATTTCATCGAGATGTCTTTTATCGCCTCGTCGAGGCGCGCGACGTTTAATTATTTTACCTATTGTTGAACCAAACTTATTGCACCAACTGCGAACCGTTTCGTGGCTTAGGATAATTCCCCTGGATAACATTAATTCACTGACATCTCCTAAGCTCAACATGAATCGGTGATACAGCCAAACGACATGGAGAATTATCGATTGCAGGTAACGATGTCTTTTTATTTTTTCACTTGGAAGCATGACGTTATTCTCGGTTTTTTTTTAAGCAGTCTAATCTAGTTGCTTTGCTCTTACAATTAACTTGACGGTGCCCTGGCCGGACCTCATATCGACTATAACGCTGGAACATGATTACATCTTTCCTTTAGGGTTCAATATCAAATAGACTGATCATCATTAACGATGCGTGAATTTTAATTTAATTGGCGACTCAGGTTTTAAAACAAGATCTAAAGTGGAACTTGGCAAAGAATACCCAGTCTCAAATTCTATTATAAAGTGCTTTAAAAACATGGCGGCAATAAAACTAATTTCTTGATTCGCAAAGTGTTGCCCAATACAGATTCTGGAGCCAACTCCAAAAGGCATAAAGGCGTTTTTTGGTATTTTGGGAGCATCTGGTAAAAAACGTTCTGGGTAGAATTGATCAGGATCTTTATATAGTCGTGGATCTCGATGTATGTGCCAAATAGGAATGTTAATTAATGATTTTTTGGGAATAACAAATTCATCAAGCTTAATGTCCTCTTTAGCTCTTCTTTGAAAAAGGAAAGGTGCTGGTGGATAGAGTCGCATTGATTCTTTAATTGAAGCATTAAGTAAAACAAGAGAATCTAAGTTATCTCGGTTTGGATTATTATGGTTAAATATATCATCTACTTCTGCTCTAATTTTTTGGGCATATTTGGGGTGCTCAGCCATCAGTGCAAGCCACCAAGTGAGTGCTGTAGCAGAAGTATCATGTCCCGCATAGAAGATAGTTTTACAGTTATCACATATTTCTTGTGCCGTTAATCTGCTATTTATACTATTCTGTTCAGCGTCGCTATCCTCAGCTAATAAAAGCATTGTTAATAGATCCGTTTTAGTATTTTGAGAGTAGTCAGCTTTTTGACGATCTGCAATCTGCCCACTTAACAAGTCATTAATAATTTTTTTATTTTTAACAGTCCGCCCTCTTCCTGGATATGGTAGCCATTCTGGAACAGGTATTGGCCAATAAAGCTCCTTCATCGCTTGTGCGGTTAACTGGCGAATAGCCTGTGATATTTGAAATGATTTATCATCAGAGACCTTTAGACTAAATAGTACTCGAAGGATCACATCCATCGTGACTTTAGTAGTGAACTGATCAACGTCTAATAAAACATTTTTTCCTGATTCACTTGGTAACTTTGTTTTAAAATTATCTGATATGGCTTCTTGCATTAAACGCAAGTAATTTTCACTGTTTCTAGCAGAAAACGCTGGGTTCAATATTTTTCTCTGTCTTTTCCACGATTCACCTTCGGTTGTTAAAACACTTGCACCGTGTATTTTACTAAAAATCTTAATTTGGCGTTCTTCACGAATCAGCTTATCTGCGTTTGCTACAATAATTTGTCGCACCATGATGGGGGAAAAGATAATATAAATAGTTTCGGTGAGAATTTTTAATTTTACGAGATCGTCATATTCTTCTTGAAGTGAAGTAATTTTATTTAACATGTCTTTTTTAAACGCCTGCAGCATCGGTATTCCAAACCAAGGTGTTGCTAGTGTAGGTGGAATAGTTTTTAAAGTGCTCATTAATCTATAACCTCTTTTTTTATATTCAAATTATTAATACTGTTCGATGCGATTGCGTAATACCTTGCCAGGCCGAGTATCTAATAATTGACCTTTGCTTACCACAGCCGCACCATTAACAAAAACGTGCTCAATTCCTTGAGGATAGCAACGCGGATCCGTGACACTTGTAGTATCTTTAATATTTCTTGGGTCAAAGACGACTAAATCTGCGAAGTAACCTTCTTGAATAAGTCCCCGCTTATGTAGCCCGAATACCTTGCTTGGAAGGTGCGTCATTTTTTGGACTGCGGTCTCTAATGAAAGTAAGCCTCTGTTACGTGAATAATGACCTAAAACTTTTGCAAAACTTCCATAAAGTCTTTGGTGCGGTTTCCCATATTGCATCGGTATACCGTCTGAGCCTATCATGGTCGTACTATGAGTCATAACACTACAAACATCTTCATCAGCCATGGAATGAACTACCACCATGACTAATCCCTTTTCTACTAAAATTTCTGCCGCCTGCTCTGCATTTAACCTCAACGACTGACACAGATCCAATAATGATTTACCTTCTAATTGGGGATTTTGTGGACTATATGAAAATATAATATCTTTCGCGGGGATATAGTCATCACTCTCAATGGATAAGCTAGTATTATTTAACATTGATTCTAAGGACGTGCTGCTTGATGTATAGGGATATTGATCTGCATATATCGATAATCCTTGATCTCGAGCGTTTTCAATCATAGCCAGCGATTGCTTTACTAAGCCCCAATTTTTATGTCCATAGACCTTGTGATGCGATATTTGCACTTGAATACCAGCTGATTTCCCGATTGTTATTGCCTCATCTAGTGCTGTGAGTAAATCATGTCCTTCATTGCGTAAATGTGTTGTATAGATCCCGTTCCCCGTAGCAGTGACTTTCGCAAAGGTGATAAGCTCATCAATTTGCGCATATTTGCTTGGCTCATATATTAATCCTGATGAATAACCAAGTGCACCATGAGTTAATCCTTCTTCAAATGCCGTGATCATCAGCGTTAATTCTTTTTTACTAGGTCTACGGTCTTCATTACCAATAATTGTTTGACGCACTGTACCATGACCAATTAAAAATCCAACATTAACATTAGAAGGTTTATCGGTAAGAGTTTGAGCATATTCTTTAAAATTACTCCATGTGGGTAGTGAAACTTTAGGGTAAAATCGCCCAAGCTTTTTACTGGCTATATCATATGGTGCAGGCCCCATACCACAGTTACCAACAATGCAGCTAGTAACTCCCTGCATCACTTTAAAATCCATTAAAGGATCAGCTAGTACTGCAAAATCATCGTGTGAATGCACATCTATAAAGCCAGGAGCTAAGGCTAGTCCGCTACAGTCTACTGACTTGTTAGAATCTGGTCTATCGCTTCCTATATAAGTTATAGTATCTTTTAAAATACCCACACTAGCTTTGTAAGCAGATCTACCACTACCATCATATATCATGATATCAGTTAGTAATGTATCAACTCGTTGTAACATATTAAAATTCCAAGCTAAAATTTATTTAGTTTAAACGAAGGAAATTAGTTGCATCATTTGCAAATTTATCCCACTGGTCAATCCAGAGCACTTGATAAAATGCCGTTGCAATTGATAGAGTCGGATCGTCATACATCCCCATATCATTACCTGGTCCGCCTGGTAATAGGATAATTGTATTTCTGACACCCACCGCATCTTGGTGGTAAAACCGTGTAAAAATTTTAGTAGAGAAGACTCATTCTCTTGCTGGTATTTCTATGTAAGCTTCATTTGGCTTTATCATTAAGTGAGTGTCTTTGTTAATTCGCAAAAAAAACATATCGAAATTTACATGCAATACATAGGGTGAAAATCACCCGATAATCGGGTTCCTACGATATTGTTGTGTAAACACCCTATAATTAAGACTGCTTAATTATAGAATGACGCGATATTATTTCCGCAACAATTTGTTTGTTTCTTTATCTATATGCAACACAAAATATTCATCCTGTCTTTGCAATGAATGCTTGATACAGTTAATCATTATATATATTGATGCATTAAATAGTTTAAGTTATGGTTCTGTCGCATTGTGGTTTGTTGATTCAATATGAAATTTTATCAATCTCAAATTTCTGTACTATCGATCACTATATAAAATAACGATTATTTAAAAACCAAGGTAATATTAAACATGGTAAAATTTCTCCGTTTTAATTCTGTCTAAGTGAATTAAACAATTCGCTTGATAGTCGTATAAACAGTTCGTATATCTACGATCATATAATGTTTGATTAATTGGCAATATGGCGTTTTGTAGTAAATAAACATCACTTTTTAAACAGGGGCCATTATATGCGACAAGTCTCCAGCCACTTTCAGTTGCCAACGTTTTAGGTAGTTTTACATAATTTTGTCTAATAATATGTGTTATCACCAATTCTTCAAGAATAAAGCTAATATTTGGCTTTGAGGTAATATTATGAAGATCGGATTCTACTATATTTTGAAACTCACGATTTATCCTAAACAATTGGTTTAATGCAGTAAGAAACTTTATATAAACATCTGTGTTTAAAATAATATAGTCCCAAGGCAAAAAATGAAAAGCTTGTGGTGTATATTCACGCCAATCGGTTATTAATTTAGATAATTCAAGTTTATGCCGAGTCATTTGGTTAGTGGTTTTTAGTTTAATCTCATGGGAGTTACCGTTGTTGTTCTGATATAAGCTATTAGTATACAGAAATACTACATCGACTGATATGGATTTGATTTTTGTTGAAAAAAACTCTAAAAATTCATAAATCGATTTGGGGTTTTGACTGGTGTGTAGCTTTGATTGTGATAGCGGCATTACAATAGTCCCATTTTTAGGAAGCCTATTAAGGTCATAAAAGTCATTCATGATAAAATTCGCATTAAAAAATATTATCATAAAGTCTATCGTAGTTAATATAAATCAATAGCGTTAAAATCACCCTAATAGTATAATAAGGCAAAAAATTAGTCACAGAATAATTATAATTAATCCCCTATGATAAATGAATTTTACATGAATTCGTTAAATTATTATTTCTAAATTGAGAACAAGAATGAATAAACCAACAATCGATCATAAACAAATTTTACAATACTCAATGCCTGGTTATATTGCGATAAAAGACGTTCAATCAAAATACATATTTGCAAATGCTAATTTAGCAACTTTAACTGGATTTAGTCATCCTGAAGAAATTATTGGTCTTAGTGATTCTGATTTAAACTGTGAAGCAGCAAATAGCGCTGAACTTTATATAGCACAAGACAAAAAAACAATGATTGAAAAAAAAGAACGTGCTTTACTCACTATTGAAACCTACAAAGATAACAAGCCTCAAATTGCCCTTGGTATTTCTAAACCTTATTTTTCAGAAGACAATGATGTAACGGGGGTCATCATTACCGCTTATATGTTAGATTTGAATGTTCTTGTAGATTTGAATGCAAAACTTAATTATTTGTTATCTTTTAAAGAAAACATAATATATGAAATTTCTCAACCCTATAAAGATTTTAATTTATCAAAGTTAGAGTCAACATGTTTATTTTATATGATACGCGGGTTGTCAAACAGAGAAATTGGCAATATCATGCATCGCTCCGCAAGGACCATTGAAAATTATATTGATAACCTGAAAGACAAGCTAAAATGCAACTCACGAAGAGCAATTGTCAACAAATGTTTTAGCTTGGGTTACCAATTCATAATACCTTCTTGGCTTATATAGCATTTGTGATAAATCATTTTGGCGACGGCCCTTTCAATACACAATAGTGTTCGGCTTGGCTATCTGTTGCATTAACATGACTGTGTAAATATTTGTATTTGAGTTAATTCAATGTTGGGTGATGTGATCACCCTCTTTGATATCTGATTTCATAAATGTACTGTGGTATACGTTATAACAGTCGACTGTTATAATTGCATTTTTTGTTTCATAGATATGAAAACAAAGTTGCTTTTTTCCGTCCCAATGTTGCCATTGAATATAAACTTTACCATCACTGGCAATACTATATTGCCCATAATCAACTTGTGGAAGTCCTTGTGGTTTTTGCCCCATCTTACCAATCACGCCGCCCTTACCATTAAGATAAACCGTATTACTGTTATCTACTGTTTTACCATTTAAATTATCAACACCAATGGAAGTGAGGGTTTTTTTAACAAACACCTTTTCGACTTGTGACTTTGTGATCGATTGCAATGTAGCACCGTAGCTAAACGGAATAAATAAAAAAAGCATACAGGATATAATCATTAGAAAAACTAAATTAACAGCGTTAATAAATCTATTCATATTTATACCTCGTCTTCAGTTCGTTAACTCTTTATTGATATAAGTGTTATATTCTTCTGGATAGATAATATTAAATTTATCACAATGACGGGTGGCAAAAAAGGTCAATGGTATAGTTTTTCTGAAGAAATCGGAGGTGGTCCGATTACAGCTGTTCAATACTATTTAGGCTTATCACTTAACTGACCCAGAGTTAACATTTGAATAGCATTATTTTCTGAAATTAATCCATGTTGTAAATCAATAGTAATACTGTCTCAGGCCTTTTCATATAATGCTAGTTGAAATAATTCTAAACTTGGTAATGCTGTCCAGTAGTTTAATCTATCTGCTGTATTAAAATAATTGTTATTTAAATGATTCATAGTAATTCAACGCATGTATGATTATCTGAAATATAAAGATAGTAATTCGCTTCACTCGTTATTAAGTTCAGATCATAACTAATACCTTCTGGGATACACAGCGTATCACCTTCTTTAACCCAAATAGTGAGATCACCCTCATCAAGATGCAGGGTAATATTGATTTGTCCGGAAAGCATAACTAAGGCGGCAGCATGAGAATTGTTTAATTTGATTTTGTTTCTATTATGTAATTTTAATATATAAACATTTACACCACATTCATCCTCTATTTGAAAATTTTTATCTCCAGTATTAGGACCAACAACAAGTACATTTTGAATTCCATAGGAGAACTCAAGCCATTTAGCTTTATTATATCTAAATTTTTTGTTCTCTAATTCATCTTTACTTAATATGTTAAAATTTACAATTTCATTAGAAAGCAAAGGTTCAAGCTGTTTCATTACTTAGAATATCGTAACCTTTTGTCGTATCAATCAGAGTTCCGTTTTTTAATAGTACAAGACCGCTCATAATTTTGAACTTGCCTTTAAAGATAGTAAACATTTTTGTATCTTCATGACTATGGCTTGATGTACCATTACCAATTAACGCACAATCTTTTTAATTATTTTCCAGCTGTGGTGAATATTCGACTACCCATCGCTAATATACCACCCAGAGTTTATGCAAAAATAAAACAACATGGAAATTGTAAAAACAAACCACATCCACGTGATAATAATCTTAGAAAAATTAGAAAAGCTGGAAGGAAAAAATGGAAAATAAATTCCGGTTATCATTTACGCAGTTAAGCAGAAACTACTATATTCAGGTTCAAAACTATTTTTGGTGCTAAGTTAAGTGGTCGTAAATTTGAATCGCAAGCTGCTGAAGCTCTGATCAAATGTAGCGTATTAAATATCATGACTTCTCTTGGAATGCCTGATTCTTATCGAACTCAGATGGAGATCGATCTATAATTAATGCAACAACGCCATTATCATCTATGTCGATAACTAATATTGATTAAAAAGCAACAAAGCATAAGAATATGATAAGATATGACTTATATAAATTTGAATTAATTAAATTAACAGATATATTATTATGACAAACAAAGTGTTTATTGCTACAAGCTTAGATGGCTATATTGCTGATGAAAATAATAAAATAGATTGGTTGAATGAGATCCCAAACCCAAATAATATTGACTGTGGATTTGCAAATTTCATAGAAAATATTGATGCACTTGTTATGGGGCGTAATACATTTGAATCAGTATTAGGATTTGATTGTGAGTGGCCCTATACAAAACCTGTTTTTGTTCTAAGCAATAAACTTAAAACAATTCCATCTGAACTAAAAGAACAGGTACATTTGATGAGCGGGACACCATTAGATATCACTACACTATTAAACCAGCAAGGATATATTAATTTATACATAGATGGTGGTTATACAATCCAGAAATATTTAGAATATAATTTAATACATGAGATGATTATTACCGTATTACCAATTTTGCTAGGTGGTGGTACAAGACTATTTGCTAGCCCACACTCTACAATACGGTTCAATCACATAAATACTCAAGTATATTTAGATTCTATAGTACAGAGCCATTATATAGCACAATAAATTATATAATAGGATTACTGTTAGAGTGGCGTGAGTAATTTGCAAGTAAATTATCAAGCACTCACTTTCAAGTTTGTATATATTGTGTCGACTGTCATATTCAGAGAAAAGTTTCATTCAAAATTTACTGGCCTGATAGGAAGATTCAACAAAAAATTCTAAGTCATTTAGATGAGCTTGTTACAACTAATCAGTGAATTAATCAATGGTAGACCTCCCTTAAAATAAGACAGCTCAAAAGTAGAGAACACTGTAAAATAAACCAACACCGAGTAGCCTCTATAATGAAGCGAAGTAAATTAAGTGAATCACAAATATTTAATATGTTAACAGAAAGCGAAGCCGGGATCGGTGTGGATGAGTTATGTCGAAAATATAAAATTAACTGATATTAAAGAAAACGGATTATACAAAACAACAAATAAAAATAGACGTAAACAAATTTATTCTTTAACCGATAGCTTGGTTGAAGCTATCGAGCTGACAAAAAAGTTAAGAGGAAATTCAAATAGCGAATATTTAATTATTACTAAAAGAAACACTAAATATACAACTGATGGATTTCAATCAATTTGGCAGCGCTATATGCGAAAACTGTCTACTTATAACAAAGAAACTGATTCGATTATTTTGCAAAATCGGTTTCGCTTTCACAATATTCGCCATAAAGCCGCAACCGATGCCGAAAAACTTAATGGCCGAGAATATGCAAGACAATTATTGGGTCATTCAAGTCAAGAAATAACCAAGCGATATATTGATGGATACACACTAGTTAAGCCATTGGGCTAATGCCTATATATAATATATTTCACATTGCTTAATTTATTTCACCGTAGATATTAAAAAAGAACTGAAAAAGGATTTTAACTGTTTGACAGGAAAGGAAGATGTGGTCAGGCAGCACGGACTCGATAACTGGGACCGCCTGATTACAAATCGATGCCTGTGTTAAATTTATATTTCTATATTTTTACCATTAAAATCAATCATTTTATTTTAATCTGTAGGCAGTAATTTAATTATGTTCGCTGTTCGCGAATAGCGAACGCTTATGTTATAATGATATTTATCATAGTAATTCTGGAAAACGAGGCATCCGTGTTAAAACCTCAAGATTGTGTTATTTTGCTTAAATTAATTGCTAAAGCTAATCAACAATTATCACAACGAGAGCTTGCTAATCAATGTAAAATTAGCCTATCAGAAATCAATGCTGGTATTAAAAGACTTATCGCGCCAGGTTTGCTTCGAAAAGATAACAAAGGGCAATTCATCCCAATAAAAAAGGCTGCGGAAGAATTTTTTATTCATGGTTTAAAATATCAATTCCCAATTAAGTTAGGTGAGTATACTCGTGGAATGGTAACAGCTTATGCGGCTCCTATCTTTAGAGGAGAAATTATATTAGGCGACGACCCAATACCAGTTTGGCCTTATGCAAAAGGTGATACAAAAGGCGTCGCATTATCACCACTCTATTCATCAATTCCTGAATCATTACACGCATTTCCTGATGATGAATTTTATAATTTGCTTGCACTTGTTGATACAATTCGTATTGGTAATACGCGCGAAAAAAATATTGCTGTCAAGCTATTACAAAAGAAACTAAGTTATGAATAGTCAATTAAGTTCAAAAAAATTAGCTAATTTAAAAATGTTATATTTTGCTGCAAATAAATTACAAGATTTATGTGCTAAAGTTGTTTTTCTCGGCGGTTGCACCACTGCTATTTTTATTAATAATCCTGCAGCTCCAGATGTTCGTTATACAGTAGATGTAGATTGTATAATTGATGTTGTTACTCTACAAGATTATTACAAGTTAGAAACTCAATTACAACAATATGGATTTAAACGTGATAATCACGAAGGAGTTATTTGTCGCTGGCGTTATGATGATCTCATTTTAGACATTATGCCAACAGATGAAAAGATTTTAGGCTTTAGTAATATTTGGTATAAACCAGCAATTTATAATGCCGTGAATTATAAATTGCTTGAAGAAATAGATATTAACATAACAACTGCTCCTTATTTTTTAGCGACTAAATTCGAGGCATTTAAGTCTAGAGGTAATAAAGATTACTTCTCAAGCCATGATTTTGAAGATATTATCAGCGTATTAGATGGTCGCGATAAAATATTCGATGAAGTTATGCAATCAGATATTAATCTAAAAAAATATTTACTAACTTCATTTAAGGGTATGATGAATGACGAATCATTTCACGATGCATTGCCTGGTCATTTAAATCAATATGGAAATTTAAATAGCTCTCGTGTCGAAATCCTGACAGATAAGATTAATCAATTAATCAAAAATGTTTTGGGATGAACTCAAATGAAAGCAGCATGGTTAACAGATATACACCTTAATTCTCTTGAATGTCATTCTCGAAATGAGTTTTATGATAAGATAGTTTTATCTGATTGTAATTCTATATTTATTACAGGTGATATTGCTGAATCAACGTCCATAACAGATATTTTAATTACCTTATATGAAAAAGTTAAAAAGCCACTATATTTTGTACTTGGGAATCATGACTATTATAAAAGCACTATGAATGATACACGAGATAAGCTAAAACAATTCACTCATCAAAAAAATGATCTATTCTGGCTACAAGAAAGAGGACCTATTAAATTAAATAATAATACTACGATCGTTGGTGTTGATGGATGGGCAGATGGGCGTCATGAAAATATTTCAAAAGTTCTGTTGTGTTAAATGATAGCAGACTTATTGGAGATTTATTCCAAGAAAAACTTCTAGGAAAACAGCAATTATTAAATAAGATGCAACAATTAGCAGATTATGATTCTACCATCCTTAAATAACAATTATATGAAGCTGTTAAGGAAGGCTCTCCTGATAAAATAATTATATTAACGCATGTACCACCTTTTAAAGAATGCTGTCTACACAAAGGACAAATTAGTAATGATGACTGGCTACCCTTTTTCTCCTCTAAAACTATTGGAGATACAATAACTAAATTCGCTAAAGAGTATACACAATTAGAATTAGAAGTATTGTGCGGCCACACTCATGATAAAGCTAAACATCAATATGAAAATAACTTAATTATTAGAGTTGGCCAAGCTGAATATTGTCACCCAGAAATACAAATGATGATTGATTACTAAATCTATTAAGAAAATTGAACAATCACTTACGAAATATATTTCACAATGGCTAATATATTTCACAGTAGGTATAAAAAGAGAACTTAAAATGAATTTTAACTTACAGAAATTAAAGAAGATTTGGTGCTGGCACACGGACTCGAACCGCGGACCGGCTGATTACAAATCAGCTGCAACTTATGAATTTTTCTCTATATTTTTCATTAAATTATGCGACCCTATCTTGTCTACATTTAATTAATAATCTTACCTTTTTTGCTTTTAAATCAATGCAACCATCTCGTGATGTAGACAGCAATCAGATTGAAAAGATTAAACTGGAAAATAATCTATGACTCAAAAATATTTAAATCATTCCAATTGTTTGTTATATTTTTTAATTATTCCAACTATGTTTGGCGTATCTATATCATGTAGTTTATCTGTTATATTTTGGGTCTCTTTAAGCAATAATTTCTCACAAATTATTTTACTTGTTGGGACAGCTCTTTTATTTGAATTGAGTAAGTATTTCATTATCCCAACAGCAATAAAAGTCAGTAATAATCTATATCAAAAATTAATAAGCCTTTTGATATATCTACTACTTACAATTATCTCAATTGTAGGGTCTATTGGAGGCCTACAATCCAGCTTTAACTTACATAAATTGGTATCCAGAAAAAGTTCTATCGAGTATCAAGCACTATCAAGCATGATTACATCGCAACAAACAACATTAGATACAATGCTTAAAAATGCAAAGAGTGATATAACTTATGGTTATCGAACTCGAGGACAAAATATTTTAAAAAATGATATCCCGAAATTAACAAATAAAATAACAAATCTCGTTAAGAAAAGGGATAATCTTTCATTATCAAACATTACTCCAATCGACAGTATTGTATACAATATCAAACAGATTACTTCTTTATCAGAAAAAATTATTTCCTTATGTATTTTCACATTTTTAGCTTTTCTTATTGATTTAGTATCATCGTTTTTCGTATACGTTTTATCAAATTATTACAGTAATGATTTGTATACAAAACACTTATGTAAAAAATCAAAGCAAGAAAAAATAGCAACCGTTACTCATCCAAACTCAAATGTAGGAAAAAGCGTTTCCGAAACAGAAATAATATCTATAAATCAACAGGTTTCAAACATTCAACTAAATCAAACATCAACAAATAAAAGTATTCGAAAGAAACGTTTTCCAATTAAAAAATATCAGGAGGTTAAACAAAACATTCTCGATAACGTTCACAAAAGCAGCTTAAGACAAATTATTAGGCACGGTCATGTTAGCTATCCAACTGCAATACTTATACTTGATAAGCTAAAATCAGACGGGGTCTGTTGACATATGTTCACAGTGATATATAATTAAATGGAGACACTAATGTCAGAACGGCGACGACACTCAAAAAAAGAAATTGAGCAAGCAATTCAATTTGCAGAACATCACGGTTGGCAAATTGAAATTACGTCTAGTTCAACCTCGCATGTTTGGGGCCGACTGAAATGCCCACTTCGAACAAGAGAGGGTTGCAGCATGTCAGTTAATTCCACACCTCGAAATACTACTAACCATGCGAATGCTATAAAACGTAAAATTGCTCGTTGTCCTCATTGTAAGATGGAGAGTAAAAATGACTGTTAAGCAAAATCACAATTTTATCCTTGTACTTGATAAGGTAACTGATCAAACGAAAAGATTAGAAGACGACTTGTACGAAAATGGTTGCGATGATGCTTTGATCTGTTTTCGAAATAGTACGGTTTATTTAGATTTTGATCGATTAAATTCATCTCTAGAAAATGCAATAATTTCAGCAATCAATGATGTAGAGTGCTCAGAAAGTGGCGCACGAGTTATTCGAGTTGCACCTGATAACTATGTAAGTGAATCAGAAATTGCAAACCGTTTTGATGTTAAGCGTCAAACTGTTTCACAGTGGATCAAAGGACAACGTTATCAATCTACTCCATTCCCTCATCCATGCCTAGGCCTAGAATCAAAATCAACGTTTTGGTATTGGCCTAATGTGTTAGAATGGTTTCTTAACAATGAAATTTATAAAAATTATAAACAACTCGATTTAAGTTATCTTCAGTCTTTACTTAACAATAGTTATGTAATTGAAAACATAAATAATACCCTTCTGGATCGTGAAAGTGATTATAAAACCATCGATATCCGAAAAAAATATCGTGCAAAATTAAAAGCTGCATAATTTGGTCACATTTGTTTATAAAAATTAATGGTATTTGGTTGTTTTAAAAGTTGTCTCAAAATAGTAATATATTATGGTATTGTAATAAATCAATTTAACTAAATGATTATACAATATTATGACTAATCCTGAATTGACAAAACGAATAAACGATTTACTAAATCGTATATCCGATCTATGTATTGATTATACTTACCTTAAGTCTGTATGCTTAAAACTTGATCAAAATAACTATGGCGAATTATTAAAAAGACTATTATCACAAACTCAACTAATAAATTTTTTATCCACATGGGCTGAAGCACGTTTCATTAATGATAATAATTATAAATTTAAATATGAGCCAAAAATATTTAATAATATAGACTTCGTGCTTGACGATAATTCTTCTATCTACACTTTTCAAGTTCGATTTCCATCTAATGAACCTATTAATGAAGTAATAAGGTATTCGTTAACAAAATTTAATAAACGCCTAGAGAATTACAATGCTCAACTCTTCATTAGATTAACTACTCATAACAATTTTAATATCAGAGATAAAAAAAAGCTTTTAGAAGATATAGAAAATCATGTGAAAAATGAAGACTTTAATAATTACACTACATGTAATGTGGATGTTGTATTTGAAGAAAACACAGACTACGTTTCCCCTCATTGTGAATTCACGGGTAATGTAACGCCAAGAGAAATAAATATTGATTCTCAAATTATTACCTTAATTGAAAATGCATCTGAAAATTTTATTGATTTATCTAGTAATTATAAGTATTTTAATTTTATAGTGTTAGACTGTGCTTAATTAAGTAACCACCTCTCGAATCACATCTGTAGTGCAATTTATACCGAATTTAAAAACAAAAATTTAATTTCGGGAGTAATTGTAAGAAAATATAAAGATTATCCAAGAGAATCATTAGGTTCATGGCAAGTGTTATGTAAGTTATCAAACTTTGATTGTATTAACTGCGGAATTGAAAGTATGTTTAATTTCGATCGTATAATAATTAAATCTAATTTTGATCTTTATAACGACACATTTTTTGGCTGTTCATAATATAAAACATCTATCAGTATCGAAATTGGTAGCTGAATTAAAAGTATCTGTAACAAGTAGTAATATTTATTATTTCACTATTTCAAGTTATGAATTTAATTAGTTTCGATAAATTTGATTAAATCAGGCGAGCTAAGTATTGCATCGCCAAGCTGACGAAAAATTGGTAAATGTATAGCCTTAGTTGTTAATTATAGAAACACATATCACTTACCCCTTAAATTTTATATCCATACGTCATAGCTAAATTTGTAATTGACATATCCTTCTATTAACAGTTTGATCGTCAACTCTATAACTTCAACTTTTTCCTTAATTCTCACACAACTATCAATAAAGAAAATAAAGGGGGGAAGTATTCCCCCTTTAATAGCGCGATTACGCTGCAAGTTTGACTAAAGTATCTTGCGCTAAGGACCAAAGTTGTCGATTAATAGAAACACTTTTATCAATGCTATTCACTTTACGTATACTTTTTCGACGCAAAAAACCATCTCTATCACGTGTATACGATTGCAAACCACCTTTTATTAAATTTTCTTGTAAAATATTAAAGGTCGAAAACAAATCATTTTTATTATGCTCTTGAAATCTTCTTGGCGTTAACAGCAGTTCTGGTGAAAAGTTTTCACCTAACTCATTATCTTGAAATCGTATAAAATGTGCCTTTTCTGCTAACGCAATTTTTTGTGATTCATTTAAATTTGTTAGTTCCATACTCTTAGCAGTTTCAAGAAGTTTATCCGCTGACGACATTATTTCAAATGTTCCATCAAGGACCTTCTTTATAATGTTACCTTGATGTCTAATACTAATATCATCATATTCTTTTCCTGCCATTAATCCATTGCTACAAACTTGACGATACAACCCTGCAAACAAACGATAAGCTGAGGTACCATCATGAGAGTTAATTAATATTAACTCTGGAATTAATCCCGAAGTTGATGGAACAAAATCACTCCGACGAAAACGAATCATATGTTTTGCATGTCCGGTGCTCAGCTTACTACGGCTTTGACATGCCTGAGTAGGTAAATAGCCTGACTCTATTAAAGAGCAAACTATTTCCATAGTAGAAATATAAGTATAACGACTAGAGGTGTTAAAACTTTTATCTCTGGCAAATGCAGATGGCACTTTCTCAAATAATTCTTCAATTGATAAGTCTTTTAACATGGTGTTTCTCCATAAATTCTGTATTGATTTGTAAACTTAAAAAGATAATTAGCGCTTTACTGTCGCCATTACTTTTTTTTTGGCAGATATCGCAAGTGCGTTATTCATATCAAGTACGTTATTTGCTTGTTGAATTTTATAATTTAAGTAAGTAATCATTTCAGAAAAGTAAGATTTAATACCATGAAGACAAACCAACTCTGTTTGATCAATATTATGATGAATTAAAAATTCATCACACTGATCTAAATATTGCAGATAAATATTTGCTCTTTGAACATTTTCAGATTTGTAATGATCAGTATACAAATTTTCAGTTGTCATAACTCTTCTCCTTTCAGTGTTTTGACTAAAGTTATAAAATGGTGCTAACATTTTTTTAACTTTTCTCTCGTTGAATAGTTGAACTATTTATTCAACAAAATTAGTATAACATGCTTTTTTTTTCGTAATTTTTTCGCCCTTATTCAAGAAATAAATAATATTAAATTATGGGTCTTGGACTTCCGCTACTCGAAATGCAAAATTGCACATATCGCGTTTAATGATCAATTAAGATAGTTTTAGACGTGATTTTGTAACTTTTAAATTAAGCAACTATTTTAATAAAAATAGTGTCAAGCATTTTTTATTAAAATAATAAAAAAATTATTGGAATGTATCCAAAATTTACAATTCTAAAACAGATTGCTATAGTCAAGTTTGTCTCTGTTATTCCTCCTTTGAATAATTAGAGGCATGCCATGAGGTGGTGCTAACACTTCATGGCTTTTATATCTTAAGAATCAAATTACAAAAAATCCTATAGCCACATTTTACTGCTCACAATTTACATAAAGATTGTATTCTGAATATGCTAGACCTAAATTATATGATTCATTCTGAACTTAAAACCACACATCTCGCAACTTCATTGCATGAATAACTAAGCTATATACTATTGTTTCTATTTATATTTTTTTGCTTTACGAATTTTTTTAAAAAGTATCAATTGCTATAGATGTTTACGTAATACAAGTATACGAAAGCTTACAAAATGAGTTTTTAACTATATGTTTTTACTGTAAAATATTTCAATTAATTTTTTGTTTTATAATTGTCTACATTTAATAAGATGCTTTATATACTTTCATACAAATTGATAACTTATTTTTTTATTTTTATGATTTTTATTTGTCTTTAATATGGATTATTACATCTGTATTGTATACAATATTATTCTTAAGAAAATGCAAGGCATCCTATGAAAGCAATATCTACACGTTTAGGACAAGAAGAAATTGAGTATTTAAAGCGTTTTGCTTCTAAAAAATCAATAAAAATGAGTAAAGCGTTACGATTGTTTATTGAATTTGCAGCAAAAAATAATATCGACATTGAAAAAAAAGTTTTTCAAGATGAAGATAAAATAACTAAAATGATCGAACAAATCCACAACGCTGTTCCTCACCTCATGTATTTGAGTCGATTGAACAGTGGCGCAATAACAGCCTCTTTAACTCAAAATGAATTATCTACACTACAACAGAAATCTATAAAAGATACAACTTTGAGATGTGGTGATATGCAATCCATTAACTATACTTGCAATTATTTTACAATAAATAAACAGGGCATGAAAGAAATGCCACTTAACGAAGGTGACAACCAATGGAAATCAGTTTAGATATCGGTAGAAACACTCTAAATGATTTAGATAACATCAGTGCAACTGCTGGTAAAACTAGAGACATTGTTGCTCTTGAGATGATTGATCTTGGGATACTCGTTTCTAAAGCATCTAGTAACAATCAGGAAGAAACATTAGCACCAGAAACACTTCAAATGCTAAGATTACTTGTCGAAAACAATCAATTTGTAAAAGAAATAATTAATTGCGTATTTGATAAAACAAAAATTTCTGAACGTGTTTCAGATGCGAAAACGTTAACAACCATGGTGGAAAACGTTGCTGCTTCGTTTGTTAACGGTATAAATCTATAACATGTTAAGCTTAGAAGTAAGAAAGTTGAAAAAAAAGGAATTGTATCATGTGTAATGTTTCGATGAGCATGTGTAACAACCTCTGAAATTATAAAAATGAAGATATGATTTTGAAAGAGTATCATCGAATTTTCTTCGTAAGCAAAAAATATTGAAAACTAAAAAGGAATCTTATGATGAAAAATATCATCTCGTACTGTTTCTACAAAGCCTTAAGTCGAGAATCTTTCGTGCGTTTTCACGCCAACTGCGTATAAATTAGCAATTTCACATCTTTTGTTAGCAACGTAGGCAGCAGCTTTTTTAAAAAAGGTAAAAAATATACAGACCCATTCACTTTTTCATTTTGTAGCCAACGCTCTAACTTCTTAACCAAGCTTTCTTGTTTAGCGACTGATTGAATTTTACTGGCTATCTTTGGCAAATGGCAATGTTTTGACATTACCATGCCCGTTATCATATGTAATAGCGTACTAAAGTGTGAGGCTATATGGCCTGTCATCTTTGGAAATATTGTTTTCAATGAATTCTTAAGGCCAATAAAAATCTTACTACTGTCTCTCATTATAATTCTCTATTACTTTCATATGGATAGCGAATTATAATTTATTCTCAATTTTATGTCCGGTGGCGAAAAATGTTTTTCCCTACCAAAAACCATAAGGTTTTTTTAAAAATTATTGAATCTCAGGTAGTATAGACAACACTTTCTTTTTAGTTTTATCTCCTAATGCAGAAAACCGTTCTTTGTATATTAAATATAGTTCCCAAGCATTTTCACATGAATTAAATTGTAAAAATTGACTGCTTGTTTTCTTTAAAGATTCATTAAACTTTTCAAATAAATATTGATTTATTTCCCCAGACCAAGAAATTATTTTTTCTGCTAGTCTATAAAGCCTTACTTCTAAGATTTCAATCTCAAGCCTTTCTTCATATGTAACTGAATATATTTCCCAATCATGGTGCGGCGCTGTTCTCCTAATATACTTATCAAGCTTAAAATCAAATCTTTTATCGGTTGAGTCAATATCAATTGATTCTTTAATTTTAGGCAGTCCCTGTTCTATCTCTAATAGAACATCATATATAATTTTTTCATGAACTAATTTTATACCATTAAGACTACCATTTAAAAATTGAAATATTTCTATTTTATTCAGCTCTTCTTTATATTTCTCATCTTGAGTTTCATAATTTAGTTTTACATTTTTTATACTAGGAATGATTTTTTCAAACTCTTCATCCGTATAGTATAATTCTGGGGATGATAAACAGAGTTCATATTCTTCTCTAGAAGCAGGATTTACCAACAAATCTTTTCGAAATTGATTTATTTTTTTGCTGTGGCGAAATGAAAGAAGGGCTCTTATTATATGACTGTCTTTTTCAGTAAATAGCCCCCAAAAATAACTAACCTCTGGCAAAGGTAAATGTTCTAATAATGGATAACTTACCTCATCTGGTAAATCATGTACTAAGCCCCATAGTGGATAAATGTTTTTGGAATATTCCAATTTTCTAAAATAGCTATTGCAAACTAAATCAGTTAAAAGATCTATTATTTCTTCTTTAGTTGCAAATTTTTTATCTATTATTTCTTTATAATTTTTAAATAGGGTTGTTATTGCTTTTATATGGCTCATATCCTGAACCCTTAGTATAGACAATCTTTTCTTCTGATCCAGTGCAAAAAATTTATCTCGATTTGTTATTACATCAGGAGCTGATAGTGAATGGTATTTTTCTTCAGTTAAACAACCACGAACTAGATTACTTTTGTCATTCTCTATCAAATTTTTTACTTTATTCAAAAAGCTTAAATTTTCTTTGGTTGAATTATCCTGACAACATAATTCGCCCTTTTCATTCTTAAACATTTCAAAGTTTCTATATAAATGTTCTTTTTCAAAAAATAACTTTGCAACCTTATATCTAATAAAACTATTACTATCATGAATGATTCTTTGAATAATTTCTTTTAAATAACGAGACGGGTTGTTTTCTAATTTTTCAATTAGATATACTTTTTCCTTTAGGGACAACCCACACCATGCTGCCAGTAATTTTTCTACGCTATATGGTGTTGGTTGCAATAATTCTGTTAAATAATTTTCACTATGCCATTCCATGGCTTACCTATCCTTATTAATTCTATAACGTATTTTTGATACATTCTTCCTATTAATTCAGGCTGATTACTCATCCTTTAGTCAACTTTATCAAAAGCAGAACTTTAAAACAAGAACATATAATTTTCAACTTTTTCAAAAACTATATAGCTTCATTGTGAGGTTTCGATGAGCATGTGTAACAACCTCTGAAATTATAAAAATGAAGATATGATTTTGAAAGAGTATCATCGAATTTTCTTCGTAAGCAAAAAATATTGAAAACTAAAAAGGAATCTTATGATGAAAAATATCATCTCGTACTGTTTCTACAAAGCCTTAAGTCGAGAATCTTTCTGTGTAATTCAATATCTTTAAAAAAATGATTTTAATAGTAAATAAATTATTACTATTTATTTTTCACAGCTTTCCTCACTTATAATTAGATAACTCATATCAAGAAATTCGCTCCAGTAGAAATGATGATATTCTGTTAACGCCATATTTTGATTAATCCAAAACCGAATAATAAAGCTGAAATAAAAAGCGAAACAATCAGACCTGTTTGTATAGAATGTAATAAATTAGTAATACTCCCAAATGTAGCCACGCCAATTAAACTACCTAGCTGTCGTGCAGTAGTGAATATTGCAGAGCTCATTCCAGATTTTCTATTGCCTGCGGTTTCCATTGCCAGATTAACTGCTCCTGGCATTGTAAATGCCACACCGAAACCAATCATTATTAAGGGTAATACGTAGGTAAGAAAACTAAGTTCATAAAAGCAACATAAGCCAAGTAAAATGAATCCCAGAAAACTAATAGACAAGCCCCATTTTATAGGTAACTTATTATTAATATGAATAACTCTACCTGATAAGTACGAAGCTAGCGCAACAAATGCCATCATTGGAAAGATAGCCAAACCAATTTTTAGATTGTTAAAGTGTAAAATATTATGAAAGTAAATTGGTAGCAAAAACAGAACTCCATATAATCCAGTACTAATAATAAACCCAATACTAGTTGCAGATTGGAAATCACTGTTTTTAAATAAGGACAAGTTTAACATTGGCGTTGATGATTTATATTCTGTTTTAATAAATAAGACAGCAAATACTATCAATAATGTTAATAACGTTGTAAAGCTTAATAACGTTAAGGTATTTTCACCTACTCGTATTAACATATAGGACAACAATACGATTAACATAATCCAAACCATTTGTCCTTTAAAATCAAAACCAGATGAATTTTTTGCAGTAGATGGTATCTTCCTCACTAGGAGTATAGCTATCAATGCAATAGGAGCATTAATCAAAAAGATCAATCGCCAACTAAATAAGGATATTAAAACACTACCTAAAATTGGCCCCAAGGCAGAAGCGATACCACCTATAGCCCCCCAAATACCTAACGCTTTTGCTCTCATTTTTTTATTGGTGTAGAGAGTATTAATTAATGATAAAGTTGCTGGGATAAGTGATGCACCTGAAATGCCTTGAAATAGTCGAAACAATATCAAGTAGTCAATATTCGTTGAAATAGCACAACAAAATGAGAAAAAGGAAAAGCTTATTAGGCCAAATAAAATTGCTTTTTTAGCACCAAAATAATCGCAACAAAATCCCATACTTAATAATAAACTAGCAAACGCTAGTATATAAATGACAATCACCCACTGTAAATTAGCTAAACTAGCATGAAGTCCATTGCCAATTGCAGGTAATGCAACATTAACAATCGTTGCATCGATAATTACCAAGAAAAAACCAAGACATATACCAATTAGTGCTTTCGTTTTATTTAAGTTATTCATATTGATACCTTCTTAAGTGATTATGCATATTATATATGTTTACTATTTGTCCAGATAGAGGTAGAATCGTTTATATATGTTTCCAATAAGTTAACAGAATGTCTGATCTAAATCGTTATGAAATATTTGTTTTGGTTGCAACCTTAGGGAGTGTTACAGGTGCAGCCAATGAACTACAAATGACGAAAGCGGCCATCAGTAAACAGATAAAAAGATTAGAAACCGACTTCAATATCACTTTATTTATAAGAAAAAAACAAAGATTAGTTCTAACAACACATGGAGAATTAATACTTGAACAAGCTAAAAAATTAATTGATCAATTAAGATTAACTCGTGACGCCTGTAGACATTTTAATAAAACACCCGAAGGTAATTTGCATGTTGTCGTATTCTCCTACTTTGCTCAGAAGTTAGTATTTCCAAAACTAGAACAATTTTTAGATAAATATGACAAAATAAAACTTCGCATAGATACCACAGAAGCTGTTCCGGATTTTGTGAATGACAAAATTGATGTAGCAGTAGGTTTTTCTTTACCTGTTTTAAATCCGCATGAGGTCGTTCAAAAAAGGATGGCGAAAACGCGTTATATCTTATGTGCAAGCCCAAAATATTTTAAGAAAATGGGAAAACCTTCACAGTTGAGTGAGTTACATCAGCATCGTTACATTGAGCATGCAAGTAGGAAAGCGATGAAGTTGAAAAAAGGATTTGAAATAGCGTTGCAACCTTATTTAGTAGTTAATACAGTATCATCTATGCTTGAATGTGCCTTAAGCAATTTAGGCATTATTCAGCTACCGCTTTATATGGTAAATGAGTATTTAAAATCTGGTCAATTGATTGAGATTTTACCAACATTTCAAGCTAGAGATGCTAGTGTATATTATCATTATCTCAAAACACCTTATCTTTCCTTAAAAATAAAAACATTTCTAGATTATTTCATTTCAAATGAAATTATGGATATTTAATATATACAATCTGATCCTGCCCTAACTTTCCGGACACTGATTTGTTAAAATCTATGAACAAACAAAGAGGTGTCCGGAAAGTTAGGGCAGGATCATACTAATTATCTTTTACTTAAAATGAGAACAAGCAAGACAAAGCATTTTTCATTATATTGAATGTTATTATAATTAAAAAAGATTACATTTTGCTCTTGATTATAGAACGCCTAATGAGACTGAATATGCAGGCTATTTTTTAAAGACTAGCGTCCGTTAATTCAAGGTAAGACACAGGTTTGTTGCAATTAACATAAATTAAACGCTTAATTTTTAATCGCTAAAGAGCAACAGTATTCAATAATATGAGTTAATTCGTTTATATAACTGGTTATAACCAGCTCTATTAAACTCGAATTATAATGTATATTAGAGTAACTTAATATACAATATAATTCTTCATTATAAATCCAACAATTGAGATCAAGCAAATGAGGATATAAATTATTTATATCCATATGATCAATAAAGTTAATCAAGCTCTCATTCCTGCTATATAAGTTATTTATCCCCTTAATAATTTTAGTCTCATCATTAACATCATTAAATTGCCCCAAGTAATTAAATCCGTAAGGAATAATTTTTTTATTTAACCATTTTGGTAGCTTTTCACAATAATTGTATTTTATATACCCATAATTTAAACCTTTTAAAGGTACTTCTCTAATAATTTTTTTAGTATCCAGGATTAATTCATTTAAATCAGGAGAAACTTGATTAAAACAGATAGGAAAAATAGATGTAAACCATCCAATGGTATTATTTATATTTATTTCCTTATCAATTGGTTGTCTACCATGACTTTCAATTTCTAGAGTTAGATTCTTTATATTTAATATTTTGTGAAAGATTAATCTAAGAGCACTTAATAAAATATCATTAGGTTGAGTATGAAATTTTTCAGGAACAGAGGTGAGAAATTGCTTTGTTAATGTGCTATTAAGTTTTAAAAGTTTATGTTCAATATTATTATATTTAACAAGTTCCTTTTTGTGCACCAATATTTTTTTTTCTATTTTTTTATGTGTTTTAATCCAGTAATTAATTGAATTCGCGATATTTAAGTTTTTTATGTTTTTATAATAAGCATTTGACCAAATAATATAATTATTTTCAACTGATGGGGGTAATAATTTTTTGTTTTCCAAAATCTGATAATAATTGTTAATTTTTTCTTGCAAGAGACGCCATGAAACACCATCTATAATTAAGTGATGCGCTATAATAATAAGTTCTTTTTCGCATGTTGAAGTATTTTGGAATACTATGAAATATATAAATTTTTTTTTATAGATATCAAACATGTTTATTTTTTTATTTATAATTTCCATGCAACTTTCGTATGTGGCACTTTCAGATGACTCAATAATGTCAATTACATCCTTTGGATTGTTTTCCCTATTTACAATTTGATATTTATGGTCGCCTGAAATATTAAAATTGGGTAAATCGTTTGATATCAAATAGCTCAATGCTTGCTTCAATATCATAATGTTCGTTCTTTTATTTAATTCGAATATAAAAGATTGATAGAATATGTTGTGATTTGGCTTTAAGTTATTAAAAAACCATTTTTGAATTGGAGATAAAGATACTTTTTTATTATATTTAAATTCAAATTCTTGACGTTGATAGGGTCTAATATATTTAATTAGATCTATTAAAGCGGGGGTTTTATATATCTGTTCATACTCCAAATTATAACCTGCTATATTTAATTTACTAATAAAAGTAATACACGTAATTGAATCTCCACCCAACTCAAAAAATTTATCAGTTATCTGAATATTAACTGTATTAAATAGAGATAAACAAATTTCTATTACTAACTTTTTCAAATTAAAATCAACAACAGGAACGTCATGCAAATTAAGATTGCTGAAATTTATGTCAGTATCTGGCAACAAATCATAGTTTGTTTTGTAATTTGATGTTAAAGGAATTCGAGCTAAAAAAACAAATCTTGACGGATGCATGTATTTAGGTAAGTTGTTATTCAAGGTTGTTTTGATCGATGATATAATCCTATCGCGTTGATACATAGATAATGGATCGTTGCCAATCTTACTTAAACCATAATCTACTTTCATATTTAAACTATCTAGATTTGCCCTAAGGATATCAGAGTATGTTGAATATAATATTTTCATTAAATAAGGATTTTCTTCATCGATTATAAATGATATTGAATTAAAGTGAGCTGAAGCATAAATATTTTCAATTCTTTCTCTGAGTTTAGTTATTTCTATTTTGTCATTAAGTAAATTTATATTCGGTACATTCTCAATTAATATGTTATCTGAATAAATACTATGATTATTTTGTAATATCTTTATTCTATTAAATTCAGCCCAATTTAATCTTAAAATCTCTGTGTTGTTGCAATGCTCAATTTTTGTTGAGATGAGAACATCATATCTATATTTAGTAAATTCATTAGGATTATTGCTAGACTTTAATAATACTCTAACAGATGTGATTGAATTAATTTTGTATTTCAAATTTTTAAAAAATTTCGGAGAGACACATAATTCCCTTTCATTTGCATGATGTATTTCAATATTTTTTATTGCATGAATGTTATTCCTAGCCAAGTCAGAGTAATAAAGATCTAGAAGATCAAAATTTCTTATATCTGAAATATATAACAATCCGGTCTTTATTTTTCTTAATGATAATTCTATTACATCATACAAGTATTCTAAATTTGGGAAATACTGCGTAATGGAGTTCATGATTACCATGTCGTAGCTTGTTAACAAATCCAGCTTGTCTAACATATCAACCTGCTCATTATAAAAGCAATATTTTTTACATTTTATTAAATCTCGATTACATTTAGCTTTTTCGATTGCTTGAGATGATATATCAAGACCGTGATAATATGATAAACAATCTATCAATTTCAAGATCCATCCATTACCACAACCAAGATCTAATATTTTTTTAGGTTTGTAAAAGCTTAGTATTTTTTCTAATGAACAAGACCATTCACTATATTCATTTTTACTCATAAACCTATTTTCTATTCTTAAGTAAATTTTAATTTCATCACTTAACTCTTTAAAACTTTTATTAAAAATGACTTCCCAATCTTTACGATATTCTAAAAACTTAGATTGCAACTTCTTACATAATATATTCGACCGGTCAGGAATAATATATACCGCCAACACATTTCTAGAATCAATTACAACGTTGTTCACTAAACCCGTAGAGAATATTACATCTTGAAGTTGGTTAACATTAATTCTATTTCCATTATGCTTAAAAAATTGACTTCCTAATTTTCTGCCTAAATAATGTAAATCCTTATTATTATCAAAGTAGCCATAATCCCCAGTATAATATGTGTTCTTGTAAATAGATTTAGCGATATTTAATCCAGAGACGACAAGTTCACCTATTATACCATCAACACATGGTTTATTATTTTTGTCTACTATGATGATATTTGTACCTGGGATAGGCTTGCCAATATTATTAATTTTATTTCTAATATTTAAAATCTTATAAGTTGATGTTACAGTTGTTTCAGTGGCGCCATACTCTTGAATGACTTTATAATGTTTAATCCAGTACAACAAATGTTTTTTTACACCTGGCTCTCCACCAATTATGATACATTCTAAAGACGGAAAATGATTCTGAATGAGGTTTTCGATTATTTTCGGCGTGCACTTTATAATAGATATCTGATTACTAAAAATATAGTAACCTAGTTTTTCAGGATGTAATTTTATTTCTTCAGGAATAATATATAAGGCCGCACCACACAGCAAAGAACCATAAATTTCTGATATCGAAACATCAAACGAGAAATTAGAAAACTGTAATATTTTACTACCTTCATGGATAGGATAAGTATTTTTTTGATATTCAATAAGGTTAATAATTGAGTTGAATTTAATCTTTACTTGTTTTGATTGTCCGGTAGTACCTGATGTAAATATTTCATATAATACATCTTCATTATTTAGATCATTTGGATACATTAGAGCTTGACCATGCTCTAACTTACAATTGATATCAATATAAAATAAATTCAAATTAAAATGATTTATCAATTTATTATTTGAAATTAGAAATTCACAATTGCATGTTGCAATTAAATTAGCAATGTAATTCTTTGGATATGTGGGATTAATATAAATAAAAGATTTATTTAGAATATTTAAAGCGAACATGCTGATTACTGAAGAATAGCCTCTTTCAAGCAAGATTCCAATTGGATATTTGCTGTCAGGAAACTGATTATTGATTTGAAATGCTAATTTGCAAACATCAGAAAACAATTTAGAATAAGTATGTTTTTTATTTACTTGATCCAGAATGGCAAGTTTGGACTTTTCCAAAGAATACTTTTTTAGAAGTTGAAAAATTAGATTCATATTCTGTAATTTAAAGTTTTGCTCTAGGGCGAGAAAACTTCTGTATAGTTGGTTTTAATTTTTGAACTAATCGACAAACTTCATCAGCACAACCCCAGGAAATTGCAAAGCCACCACCACCATGACCATAATTATGAATGACTGGAAAAGTTTCTTCTAATAATTCACTTTCAACTCTAACTTCAGATCGTACAGGTCTGAATCCCTTCATATGTTTAATCGTACTTTTATCAATTGTTTTTAATAATGGACAAAGTTTAGTAGCCCGTTGCCAAACACTATTCGCAACAGTAATGTTAGTTGCAATATCTTCATCATTTTCAATTGCAGTACCTCCAATAATGACGGTATTACTCATTTTCCGTGGAATAATATAAGTTAATTTTTTTGGATCTTCATCATATCCGATAGCATAATCTAAACCTGACGGACATTCTGCTACTATGATTTGACCACTAACTGATCTTAAGTTTTCATCTTGGGCTAAATATCTTGCGCCAAGTCCTGAGCAATTAATAATGATAGTATTTGCATTATAAAGCTCTTCAAAACAATTAACTTTTTTTATTGTTAACACGCCACCTAATGATTTAAATTTCTTTAAAAGCCAAAGCATATATATTGTTGTATCAATTAAAGGAATCGTATTAGTTATAACTGTTTTATATGCTTGGGTAAGATATTTGGGAGATGCAACTCTTTTTATTAGTTTCATCCAGTCAAAGTCGACATTTTCACTATTAAATACTTGACTACAATTTATCCATGTCACACCTGTTTCTGAAACGTTAGATAATTCATCAAATTTTTTTAGACTAATTGCACACCAATGGGCAGCTCGGTCAATAGGTTCAACCTTATAGGGAACCCAAATAGCTGCAGCTATACTTGAATTAATTTCAGGATGAATTTTATCAGCATAAATTTCAACGCTTTGAAATCCCATAGTTAATAATGTTATGGCAGTTGTTAAACCAGAAACTCCTGCTCCTATTATTTTTACGTGAATTTCATTGTCAGAATACATGTATAATTACTCCATATAAAATTAATTAATATATGTCTTAAATGGATTGAAGTTTGTATCATAATCATAGACATCAATTTTTTCTTTCATTTTTAAAAAATTTACTAATAACGTTGCGGGATAAACAGCGAAAGTTGAATAAATTAACTTAAATAAATAAGCAAAAAGAATGATCGAAGCAATTTCTTTTAATGACGCTCTTCCAATAAATCCTATTAATACTGAACTAGCGGTAAGAACAAACTCTCCAATTGCAGTAGAAGTCAAACTTCTAAGCCAAAAATATTTTCCATGATAAATAATTTTCCATTTTGCTATCGCATATATATTAATAAAAGAAGATAGTATTATTCCAATAACACTAGCAAATGCAACTCGTAACATAGGATCAAGAACAACATTGTATTCTGCTTGCAATTTCCAATTTTTTGGTGGTGGCAGGTGAACGACAAATACAAGCATCGATGCTGAAATTATAGAGCAGATTAAGCCTCCCCAAATCAAATGTCTTGATATTCTATATCCATATACTTCAGTAATTACATCTTGAAAAAAGTAGGTGATGGGAAATAAAATTGTGGTTCCGTATTCTGTTATGCCAAATAAGTTTACTGCTTTGTATCCTAATACAGTAGAAGTTGATAATGATACCGCACTTAACATTGCTAAAAAATATAAATATTTATACTGTTTTGTGAGATGAGTATCATATATCTCAATCTTTTTTGACATTTAAAATCCTTTTCTAAGTGCTGAAATGTAATACTAGATTGCAGCCAAAATCAGTAAATAATTTTCTACATCATTATGCCAAGTATTTTCATACAAAAATCAATAATACATTACATTGGATGCATGATTCAAGTCAATAATAAAACTTCATTTGCACAGTCTGCTAACTTATTGTATTTGTAACAGATGATGCAACTTAAGATTGCTTTTTCATCTACATATCTGGCCTTGGCTAGCTTTAGGGACAGTCAACGTGATAATTTTATTTTTATGAAATTCAAAATACTTGTTTGAATTTCATAAAAATAACCTCAATTCTGGATAATAGAGCCTAAATTTTTCTGTAATTTATCCATTTTAATTCCTGGTTTATTTGGTCGCCACGTG